>CANMZY010000318.1:0-4523 GCA_947502425.1 Verrucomicrobiales bacterium | reverse complement strand
GCGCGCGAAGACAATCGTCGAGGAAATGCTGAACGTCGGCGACGAGCAGATGGCGTGAAGTTGGATCAATCCGAGCACAAGCCACGGACTCCAGTGCTGATGAATCGCGGTGCTGGCCAGCGCCATCGCGAGGGCCGTGGCGAGCGACAGACCGCGCAACACCTTCACGGGCGAGGCGTGCCGGTCTGCCATTGCGCCGAAGATGAGCGGCGAGATGAACGCGGCCAGCGCGGAAGAGGCGAAGGCGTAGGGCTTGATGGCGTTCAGCCCATGTGCGTCGAGCACGCCGCTCAACGGCACAAACCACATGCCCAGGGCCGCGCCTTGCATGAAGAACAGCACCGACAATTCCGCATATTCCGCCCGTCGAATCGTTCGTAACACCCGCACAGGGGAACACAGGCCGCGCAGATTTCAAGCCCGCGGCGGAGGGAGGGGAGTTTCCGGGCCGGCATTCTTGACGGGCGGCAGCAGGGTCGCGCCTTTCAGCAGGCGGCAGAATTCCTTCTTGGTGACGTGATGACGCGTGCCTTCCCGCGTGACGAGATCGGTCATCGACTTGTATTCCACTTCGAGCCGGGCCAGCCGGACGATGCGGAGAAAGGAGTCGCCCTGTTTCCAGACCTGGCCCTGTTGCAGTTTGATCTCCATGGAAAAATAAGGTGAAGGCCGGGCGCACGGTGCCGTTGTCTTTCCCGGGTTTCACGCCGGGAAAGACCGCGGGATGGCTACCGCTTTTTGGCGGCGGCGGCTTTGGTGGCGGCGGCCTGCTTGTTCTTCTGGTCAGCCAGACTGGCCACGGCCTGTTTTTGAGAGGACTTCTTCTGATTCGCCTTGGGTGATTTGTCGCCCATAATGTTTTTTTGTTTCCGCAGGTTGACTCACCGGCGGCATGATTCGTTTCGCCGCAGGGACAGACATAGTGCGGGCCGGGGCGGCCGTTGTAAATGCTGGACGCGAGATCTTTTGGCCTGAAGGCGCATCCTGACCCTGCCCCCGAACCCCGACGGAGCGCGGGTCTGCCACCCGCAGCAGGTGAGAATGGAATGGCGCGTGGAACCACCCGATGGATCCCGGGCGGCGCGCGCTGCTGCGGTTCACAGACCCGCGCTCCGGGGGCAAGGTCAGATGCGCCCTTGGCCTGACGCGGCGACGGTTGGCCGCCGCCCTAAAAAAAACTGAGATACTTGTTGCCATTCCGCCAAAACCCGTCATCATGAGCGCGTCTGTTAGATGGCTTGTCTCTTTCAAGGCATGGTAATCCTCAGGTGAACTCAGTTCAGTGATGATTTAGACCCGGCGTTCGGGAACAGTCTGTGGAAAGTAACGGTTTGTCGGACAGCTAAACATCGTATGAGTAATAAATTGTTTGTGGGAAATCTTTCCTTCAATACCACCGAAAACGACCTGAACGACGCGTTCGCCGCGTTCGGCACGGTCACTGAAACCAACCTGATGATGGATCGCATGACCAACCGCCCCCGCGGCTTTGGTTTTGTGACCATGGCCACGCCCGAAGAAGCCCAAAAGGCCATCGAAGGGATGAACGGAAAAGACATGGACGGACGCGCCCTGACCGTCAACGTGGCCAAGCCGCGTGAAGAACGTCCTCCCGGCGGCGGCGGCGGCGGCGGCGGTCGTCGTGAATACGGCGGCGGTGGTGGTGGCGGCGGTGGCGGCCGTGGTCGCTACTGATCCTGGTTTTTGCACATGTCGAGGCCCGGTTTCGCCGGGCCTCGACTTTTTATTTGGCGTGGCGGCGTTCGACGGTTTCCCACCCCGCTCCTGAACCATCGGCGGCTTCATTCCCACCTGTTGGTTCCCCCGGTTAATTGCGTGCTTCGGCACGCGCTTCATCTACAGTCATTCCTATGTCCTTTCACTCACTCGGTCTCGACGCAAAAGTTTTACAGGCGGTTCAGGATGCCGGTTACACGGAGCCTACGCCCATTCAGGCGGCGGCCATTCCGCAGGTGCTGGCGGGCCACGACTTGATCGGCATCGCCCAGACGGGCACCGGCAAGACGGCCGCCTTCACGCTGCCGATGCTCACCAAACTGGCGGCGGTCATCGGCGACGGCCGGCAACGCGGCACCCGCGCTCTGGTCATCGCGCCGACGCGTGAGCTGGTGTTGCAGATCGAGGAGAACGTGAAGGCCTACGGGCGGCATCTGCCGCTGAGCGTCGCCACGGTCTTCGGCGGCGTGGGCGAACAACAGCAGATCAATGCCCTCCGCAACGGCACGCACCTCATCATCGCCTGTCCCGGACGCCTGCTCGACTTGATGGGCCGGCGCTGCGCCGATTTCTCCCAGTTGCAATATCTCGTGCTCGACGAGGCGGACCGGATGCTGGACATGGGTTTTCTTCCGTCCATCCGGCAGGTGGTGCGGTCGCTGCCGCAGAAACGCCAGACGCTCCTTTTCTCGGCGACGCTCTCGAAGGAGATCGAGGTGCTCACGCATGAGTTTCAACGCGCGCCCAAGCTGGTGCAGATCGGCCGCCGCGCGAACCCCGCGGAAACGGTCACGCAGTTCGTCTATGAAATTTCCAAAAACCTGAAGCCGGCGCTGCTCCTGCATCTGCTGCGGGATCCCGGCATGGACATGGTCCTTGTCTTCTCGCGCATGAAGCACAGCGCGGATCGCATCGCGCGCGGCCTGGAGCAAAAAGGCATCCGCACGGCGGCGCTGCACTCGAACCGCTCGCAAAACCAGCGGCTCAAGGCACTGAAAGATTTCAAGTCCGGCGCGGTGCGCGTGCTGGTGGCGACGGACATCGCCGCGCGCGGCATCGACGTGGACGGCATTTCGCACGTCGTGAACTACGATTTCCCGATGCACGCGGAGGATTACGTCCACCGCATCGGGCGCACGGGCCGGGCGCACGCGGTCGGCGATGCGATCAGCTTCGTCACGCCGGAGGATCAGGGCGAGCTGCGCGCGCTGGAGCGTTTCATCGGTCGCGGCATCGTGCGGAAAAAGGCCGAGGGATTTAACTACGCTGCCGTCCCGCCGCAGGTGGCTGAAGATCGTCCGCGCCAGCAGCCGTCACGCGGCCCGCAAGGCCATCGGCCGTTCTCATCGCAATCGCGTCCGCCGCAGGGCGGCGGTGGCGGGTCGCGCCCCGTCAGCGGCAACCGCGAAGGCGGCAACGAGCACCGTCCCGTCGCCCGTCCGGCGGGCCGCTTCCAGCGTTTCCGTTCGCGGTGATCGCGCGCGGTCCGTGGCCGGCGGCGCCGGGTTTCAATGCAGAAGATTGTCAACATCGCCGCCTACAAGTTTGTCGCGCTACCGGACATCCGGTCGCTGCGGGCGCGGCTGCTGGCGCTGTGCCGGGGCTGGGAGCTCAAGGGCACCATTCTTCTCAGCGCGGAAGGCATCAATCTCTTCGTCGCGGGCACGGCGGATCAAATTGACCGGCTGCTCGCCGAGCTGCGGAGCTGTCCGGGCCTCGCGGATTTGCCGATCAAGGTGAGCGAGACGGAGCATCAGCCGTTCGCGAAGATGCTGGTGCGGCTCAAGAAGGAGATCATCGCATTCGGTGTCCCGGGCATCGATCCGGCCCGGCGGCCTTCACCAAAAATCACCCCGCGGACGCTGAAGCAATGGCTGGACGAGGGCCGTCCCGTGACCCTGCTGGACACGCGCAACGATTACGAGGTGAAGCTGGGGACGTTCCAGAACGCGCGGCCCATCGGCATTGGTCACTTCCGCGATTTCCCCGAGGCTGTCGGCAAACTGCCGGCGGCCATGAAGGAGCAGCCCGTCGTCCTGTTCTGCACGGGCGGCATCCGCTGTGAGAAGGCCGGGCCGTTCATGGAAGGCGAGGGGTTCAAAAACATTTTCCAGCTCGACGGCGGCATCCTGAAATATTTTGAGGAATGTGGCGGCGCGCATTACGACGGCGAGTGTTTTGTGTTTGACCAGCGCGTCGGCCTGGATCCGAGTTTGCAGGAGACGGAATCCACGCAATGCTTCCGCTGCCAGACGCCGCTGACGGCGGCGGAGCAGCAGGACGCGCGCTGCGTGCCCGGCCAGTCCTGCCCGTATTGTTTCAAAACGCCCGACGAACAGATGGCCCTGAACATCGCGCGCCGTCACGAGGCGATGCGCCGCGCCTGCACGCCGCTGCCGGGCCGTCAGCCGCGTGATCATTTCAAGCCCATCAATGTCCCGGAAGACTGCGACGGTCGGACGTTGCTCGACGCTCTTTGCCGCGTGGTGAAACATCTCCCGCCCGCCGCGTGGGAGGCGGAATGCGCGCGCGGTCTGGTGTTGAACGCAAAACACGAGGCCGCCGCCGCCACGCAAATCGTTCGCGCGGGCGAACGCTACCGGCACAAGTTTCCCAACGTGACCGAGCCGGACGTGAACGGGCGCGTGGAAATTTTGCACGAGGACGAGGCGTTGATCGTGCTGAACAAGCCCGCGCCGCTGCCGATGCACGAGGGCGGACGCTTCTATCGCAACACGCTCCAGCATCTGCTCAACCACGCCTATCATCCGCAACGGCCGTTTCCG
>CANMZY010000317.1:0-4540 GCA_947502425.1 Verrucomicrobiales bacterium | reverse complement strand
TTCCTCATGATGCCCGGCCATCAAGGCCGTGAACACCGAGGTGAGCAGCGCGAACACCAGCGCCTGCACAATGCCGACGAGCAATTCCAAAAAATAAAACGGCAGCGGCAGCAGCCAGCCGAACCAGGTTCCGCCCAAATTCATCATCGCCTCGAGGATATTCTCGCCAGCGAAAACATTGCCGTAGAGACGGAAGCTCAATGACACCGGGCGGAAGGTGATGGAGATGACTTCGATGACCCCGACGAACAGAAAAATCGCCATCATAAATATGGCCATGACGCCCTTGCCATTGTCGCCGCCGGAGAAAAGATGTTTCAGGAATCCGCCGATGCCGAGCGATTGGAACGACCAGAAAATCCACAGTGCGAAGAACACGAGCGACATGGCCAGCGTCATGTTCAAGTCCGCATTGCCGCCGCGCAGAACCGGCTCCCCGCCATAGGTGATGGTGCCCACGCCGGGAATCAGCCCGAACCAGTTGGTGAACAGAATGAACACGAAGAGGGTGCAGAAAAACCAGAAGGATTTTTTCACCAATTGTGCGCCGAGAATTTCCCCGAAGAAGTCATACATCCCTTCCACCAGCCATTCGACGAAGTTTTGCAGGCCACTCGGCACCATCTGCACCTTCCGCGTCGCCAGTTGGGCGATCAGGATCAGCAGCGCCGCCACCGCCCAAGTGACGACCATTGAACTGGTGAATTGAATCGGGCCAACATGAAAAACGGGCGCTTCCGGCGTCAGACCGTGATGTTCGGCATGCGCCGCATGGGCCACCGCCGCCCCGTTGCCCTCGGCGCTCCAGCCCAGGAAGGGCGAGCCGACGAGCAGTGCCAAAACCAAAATGACCCGGATAAATTGCATCGTGCTTGAGTAAAAAAGCTGTTCGCGGGGACACCGATTCCCCCTGTAAAACCGACATTCCGCCGGAAGCGGGGGTGAAGTTGACTGAACGTGATTTCTTTCACAAGCGTTTTTTTAATTCTGCCGGAGATTTTTTCAGCGGGTCTAAAGTTGACTTCGCCGCGCGCCGACGGAACCATCCGCCCGTTCCCAACAGCGCGCGCGAACCGCCTCGGCGTTCGTGCCGCCCGTTCACCACGACATGGCCCATGCCTGCTCATCGCGGTCGGTTGGCCGGAGTCGTTTCGCACGATTGATCCGGCGGTCCGTTTATTTCCCCGTCCTGCTCGCCGCCACCGCCGGCGCGGCGGCCTGGGAGGTTCATCCCGGCCATCGGGTGCAAAAACTCCCGGTCCCCGCCCCGGGCCAGGCCGGCTTCACGCGGCTCAATCCCGCCGATCTGCAAATCAACTTCCGCAACGCGCTCGCCGACGAGGAGTTGGCCAAAAAATCTAACCTGATGAACGGCTCCGGCGTCGCGCTGGGCGATTTCGACGGCGACGGCCGGTGCGACATTTTTTTCGCCAGCCTGAAAACCGGCTGCCGGCTCTATCGCAATCTCGGCGGGTGGAAATTTCAAGACGTGACGGAGGCCGCCGGGGTGGCGGGCGCGGGACGGATCAGTCGCGGGGCGGCGTTTGTGGACGTGAATGGGGACGACCGGCTGGATCTGCTGGTGACGACCACGGGCGGCGGCACGTTTTGTTTTCTGAACAACGGCCCGGGCGGATTCACGGAGACGAAGCTGCCGTCCGGCCTCCTGACCAATCCCGGCAGCACCTCGCTCGCGCTCTCCGACCTGCGCGGCAGCGGCCAGCTCGACCTTTACGTGGCCAATTTTGCCGAGACTTCCATCTTGCGCGACGGGGTGAACATCAGCACGCGGCTCGTGAACGGCCGGCCCGTCGTCACCGGACGCTACGCCAACCGGCTGCAGATCATCGACGGCGAAATGATCGAGTTCGGCGAGCCGGACACGCTCTATCGCAATGACGGCCGGGGAAATTTTACGCCGGTTCCGTGGGGTGAAAGCTCGTTCCTCGACGCGCGCGGGGCGCCGGCGCGCGCGCCGTGGGATTTCGGGCTGGCCGTGCAACTGCGCGATTTGAACGGCGATGGCGCGCCGGACATTTACGTGTGCAACGACTACGACACGCCCGACCGCATGTGGCTCAATGACGGCCGGGGAAATTTCCGCGCGGCCCCGCCGCTGGCCTTGCGGCATCTGAGCGGCGCGTCGATGGGCGTGGACGTGGCGGACATCGATCGCGACGGACGGACCGACATTTTCGTCGTGGAAATGCGCAGCCGCCGGCATCGCGACCGGATTCGGCAGGGCAGTTCCGTCAAGCTCACGGCGGGGCGGCCCGGGGAGATCGACAACCAGCCGCAGGTCGCGCGGAACACGCTTTATTGGAACCGGGGCGACGGCACCTACGCCGAGATCGCCGACTTCGCCGGGCTGTCGGCGACGGACTGGTCCTGGCAGCCGGTGTTTCTGGACGTGGATTTGGATGGCTTCGAGGACGTGCTCGTGGCCAACGGCGTGGCGCGCGACATGAACCACCTGGATTTCGCGCTGGCCACCGGCCGGGCGCACGCGGCCGCCAACTGGATGGCCGCCATGCCGCCGTTCCAGACGCCCAACGTGGCCTTCCGCAATCGCGGCGACCTGACCTTCGCCGAAACGGGCGCGGCGTGGGGCTTCGACGCGCTGGAAATTTCCGAAGGCATCGCGCCCGCCGACCTCGACGGCGACGGCGATCTCGACGTGATCGTAAACTGCCTGAACGCGCCGCCGCTGATTTACCGGAACAACTCCTCCGCGCCGCGCGTGGCCGTGCGCCTGCGCGGACGCGCGCCCAACACGCGGGGCATCGGCGCGCAGATCATCGTGCGGGGCGGCGCAGTGCCGCGGCAGAGCGCGGAGATGATCGCCGGCGGCTATTTTCATTCCGGCGCGGAAGCCATGCGCGTCTTCGCCGCCGGCTCGTTGACCAATCAGCTCGCCATCGAAGTGATCTGGCGCAACGGCACGCGCAGCGTCGTCAGCAACGCCCAGGCAAACTGCCTTTACGAAATCGACGAGGCCGCCGCCGGCCCGAAGCCGCCGGACAAATCTCCCGACCCGGCCCCGTTCTTTCGCGACGTAAGCGCGCAGCTCAACCACACGCATCACGAAGAATTGTTTGATGACTTCGCCCGCCAACCGCTCCTGCCCAAACGCCTCAGCCAGCTTGGTCCCGGCGTGGCGTGGTTCGATCTCGACGGCGACGGCCGCGATGAACTGACCGTCGGCAGCGGGCGCGGCGGCGCGCTGGCCGTTTATCGCCATGACGGCAAAGGCACCTTCCAACCCTGGCTGGGTAACAACTGGGCCGCGCCCGCGCTCCGCGACCAGACCGGCTTCGCCGGCTGGACGCCCCGCCTCGGCGAACGCGCCCTCCTCGTCGGCCTCGCCAATTACGAAGACGATTCCACCAACGGTTGGTCCGTCCAGATGTTCGTCCCGGGGGCCAAGGCTCCCGTCGGTCTGCCGGATGTTCCCGCCAGTTCCGGCCCGCTGGCCGTGGCCGATTACGACGGCGATGGCGCCCTGGATTTGTTCGTCGGCGGCCGCGTGGTGCGCGGGCGCTGGCCGGAGGCGGCCTCGTCGCACCTTTATCGCAACGTGAATGGACGGCTGGAACTGGCCGCGGAAAATTCCGCGCGCCTGAAAAACGTCGGCCTGGTCAGCGGCGCGGTCTGGAGCGATCTGGACGGCGACGGCTGGCCCGAGTTGATCCTGGCCTGCGAATGGGGACCGGTGCGGGTTTTCAAAAATGACGCGGGCCGGCTGCGCGAGATCACCAGCGAACTGGGCCTTGCGGAATTCACCGGCTGGTGGAGCGGCGTGACCACGGGCGATCTCGACGGCGACGGCCGACCCGACATCATCGCCGGCAACTGGGGGCTGAACAGCCCGTACGAAGCCGGTCCGCAGCAGCCGGCGCGCGTGTTCTTCGGCGAGTTCAACCCGGCGAAACGGCTGGACGTGCTCGAAACGGAATTCGATCCGACGCTGCAAAAGATCGTGCCGCTGCGGCCCCTGACCGCCGTCGGCGCGGCGCTGCCGTTTGTGCGCGGAACCTTGCCGACGCACCAGGCCTACAGCGAGGCGGGCCTGGCAGAAATTCTCGGCGGACATTTTCCCCGCGCCCGCGAGACGCAGGCCCGCACCCTGGCCTCGACGGTATTCCTGAACCGGGGCGGCCGCTTCGAGGCCACGCCGCTCCCGCGCGAGGCGCAGTTCGCGCCGGTCTTCGGGGTGAGCGTGGCGGACTTTGACGGCGACGGCCACGAGGATGTTTTTCTTAGCCAGAATTTTTTCGCGACCCATGCCGAACTGCCGCGGCTCGACGCCGGGCGCGGCCTGTGGCTGCGCGGCGACGGCAGCGGCCGCCTGACCCCGGTGCCGGGACAAGAATCGGGCGTGGCGGTTTACGGCGAGCAGCGCGGCTGCGCCCTCGCTGATTATGACGGTGACGGCCGGGTGGACCTGGCAGTGGCGCAAAACGGCGCGGCCACCCGGCTGTTCCACAACGAGCGCGCGAAACCCGGCCTGCGCGTGCGTCTCGCCGGCTCGCCGGGCAAT
>CANMZY010000316.1:0-4548 GCA_947502425.1 Verrucomicrobiales bacterium | reverse complement strand
GATCGTGCTCACCCTGGCCACGTCGGTGGTGATGTCGTTGCTGCGTCCGAAGAAGACGGTCATCCCGGCCGTGTCTCCCAAAGCGGAGAGTTGACCCGACCGCAGCCAATACATCTCATGCAACCACTGATTGAAGGCGTGCGCCCTTCGCCGTCCAAGACGCGGGCGGCGATCACGCTCGGCATCATCGGCGGCGCGGGCGGGGCGGCGCATCTGCCGGGGATGGTTGCCAGCCTCACGCCGCTGCCAGTGATCGGCGTGCCGATCCAGAGCAAGGCCCTCAATGGTCTGGATTCGCTGCTCTCCGTCGTGCAGATGCCTTCGGGTGTGCCGGTCGCCACCGTGGCCATCGGCGGCGGACGCAACACCGGATTACTGGCGGTAAAAATCCTGGCCGTCGGCGACGCCGGACTTCAGCAACGCCTAGTTGAATTCATGAAGCGCATGGCGCGGGAATCGCGCGCAAAAAACCGGTTGCTGACCGTCTGAAATTTACCTAACCATTGAACTCATGCTTGAACACTTTGTCCTGCTCCACCAACTGAGTCGCTCTGCTCTATGAACGAACCCAAGCCCACCCAATCCAGACACACCCTCAGCGGCGTGATTTTTTTGAGCCGCTGGCTGCAAGCGCCGCTTTACTTCGGCCTCATCGTGGCGCAGGGCGTTTACGTTTATCACTTCATGATCGAGCTGTGGCATCTGGTGCAGCGGGCGACCACGCTCAAGGAGAGTGAAATCATGCTCGTGGTGCTGGGCCTGATTGACGTGGTGATGATCGCCAACCTGCTCATCATGGTCATTGTGGGCGGCTACGAGACGTTTGTGTCGCGGCTGCATCTGCGCGGCCACCCGGACGAACCAGAATGGCTGTCGCACGTCAACGCTGGCGTGCTCAAGGTCAAACTCGCCACAGCCCTCATCGGCATTTCCTCCATCCACCTGCTCAAGACGTTCATTGACACGGAGAACATCTCCGAAAAAACCATGATGTGGCAGGTCATCATCCACATGACTTTTGTGGTTTCCGCCGTCATCCTCGCCTGGATTGATCGATTGACCTTTCACCCGGCAAAAAAGGAAACAACCCATGTTTGACCACATCCGCGTCGAAGGAAGAGCTGTGACTGCTCATGCAACGACTCATTGAAGGCGTTCATCGTTTCCAGCGCGAGCAGTTCGGGCAGTACCGCTCTCTGTTCCAAAAACTTTCCCGCCAGGGCCAAAGCCCGCACACGCTGTTCATCACCTGCTCTGATTCGCGGGTGCTGGCCGAACTGATCACCCAGAGCCAGCCGGGCGATTTGTTCGTGGTGAAAAACGTCGGCAACATCGTGCCGCCCTCCACCGTCAGCGGCGACACGAACTCGACCGCTGCGGCCATCGAGTTCGCCGTGCAGGTGCTCCGGGTGAGCGACATCGTCGTGTGCGGCCATTCCCAATGCGGCGCGGTGGCGGCGCTGATGGCCGGCGGCGCCGACCGCCAGATCATGCCGCAACTTTCCCGCTGGCTGGACCTGGCTGCGCCGGTGCGGCGTGTCATCGAGAAAGAATACGCGCATCTGACCGGCGACGCCGAACGTCTGCGCGCCGCCGAGGAGGAGAACACGCTCTTCGCCCTGGAGAACCTCCAGACCTATCCGTGCGTGCAAGACCGGCTGGTGGACGGCTCACTGCGCGTGCATGGCTGGTTTTTCAAAATCGCCACCGCCGACCTCTTCGCCTACGACCCGGAGAGCAAACAATTCGAGCCGTTGGCCGGCGTAAGTCCGCCCCAGCCATGACCGCCTCCCAGCTGCGACCGGGGTTTTCCACGAGGCGACCGGTCACGGATTGACCGATGGTGCTTTCCTCATGGTGAAGGGGACGCTGTGGACGACGCCAAGGATGACAGACGAGAAACGAAAATCATTCGCCTGCGCGTCGCGGATGATTTTGCGGACGGCGGGCGCGTCGGACGATTCGATGCCGCGTCCGAGCGCGAAGGTGAGCAGCTTCTCCGTCAGCGTGCCGACGAACAGGTCGGGATGTTTCAGCAAGCCCGCTTCGAGTCCGGCCACGCCGCTAAATTTGCTGCCGTCCGGCAGACCGCCGCTTGCATCCACGGGCTGGCCGTCTTCCGTGGTGCGCCAGCGGCCGATGGCGTCAAAATTTTCCAGCGCGAAGCCGACGGGGTCCATCAGGTTGTGGCAGCTCGCGCACGCCGTGTTTGCGCGATGCTCGGCGAGGCGCGCGCGCATCGGCAGCGAATCGGAGACGGTCTTCTCCTTGAGTGCGAGCACGGCGGCGGGCGGCGGTGGCGGCGGCGTGCCGAGGATGTTGCTGAGAATCCAGTGGCCGCGAATCACCGGCGAGGTGCGCGTGGCGTAGGAGGTGACGGTGAGAATGCTGCCCTGCCGGAGCAAGCCGCCGCGCCCGCTGTTCTTGTCCAGGGCGACGCGCCGGAACTGGCTGCCATACACATTGGGAATTCCGTAATGCTTCGCGAGTCGCTCGTTCAGGAAGGTGTAATCAACCTTGAGCAGATCGAGCACGCTCCGGTCTTCGCGCAGGACGGTCTCGAAGTGCAGTTCGGTCTCGCGGCGGAAGGCCTGCCGCAGATTGTCGTCGAAATCGGGAAAGAGCCGGAGGTCGGGCGAGATCGATTCGAGATTGCGCAGGTAGAGCCATTGCTCGGCGAAGTTGTTGACGAGATTTTGCGCTCGCGCAGCGGTGAGCATCCGGCGCACCTGCTCCTCCAGCACCTTGGGCTGGTGCAGTTCGCCGCGCTCGGCGGTGTTGAGCAGTTCGTCGTCCGGGATGCTGCTCCAGAGAAAGAACGAAAGCCGCGAGGCGAGCGCCACATCGCTGAGGCGATACGCGGTGTTCGGCGCAACGCCCGCCGGGTCCTGCTCAATGCGGAAAAGAAATTCGGGACTGACCAACACCGCGCTCAAAGCCGCTTCGATACCCGCCTCGAAGCCCTCTTCCGCCTTCGCCTTGCGATAGAACTCCATCGGCTTCGCGATGTCGTCCTTCTTCACGGGGCGGCGATAGGCCCGGCGCGTGAGGGTGGAAAGGATGCGTTCGGCGCAGGTGTCTTCATCGAGAACGGGAGCGCCGAGCATTGCTCGGCCTTGGGCGTCCGCCGTAGCTTCAGGCCGAGCGATGCTCGGCGCTCCGCTTCGCAAATCGGCCTGGCCCGGATAGCTCACGAAAATCCGGCGGCGGCTTGGTGAGTCGCCCGGCGCTTTCGAGTCGTAGGGGCCGTTGATCGAGACCTGGTAAATCGCCGGTCCGAGGCGCGGATGCCGGTGCATGTTGTAACGGGCGAGATAGGGTTGACGCCTGGTCTCGAGGAGCGAGGAAGGATTCTTCAAAAACGTCACGCCGACTTGATGCGGTCCCGCCGTCACCGTCACGCGCACTTTCAGATGCGCGTCCACCTTCTCGAAATTGTTGTCGCCCTTTGGCGGAGCGACGGTCAAGAGCTTCACGCGTTCGCGATCCAGCAGCACTTCCACCTCGTGCGACTCGCGCAGGCCCTCGACCTCCTCGTTCCGGTCGCGTGTCAGACGAATCTGAATCTCATACTCGCCGTCGCGCGGAAAGGTGTGGGCCAGCAACGTGCCGCCGCGCGTGCCCGGCGGCAGACCCTCGACGTGCTCCTCCTGCGTGAGGTCGGGCCGGAGCCGGAACGTGTCGCCACCCGGCTTGCGGGACAGTGTGCCGACCGCGAGGCGGCTGATTTTCCCGGCGGCGGAGAGGTAGCGGTTTAACAGCGTGGGCGAAAGATCGCCGACGGTCACGTTGTCGAAGCCGTGGCTCGCGTCGTCCTTCGGCAGCAGTGCCGCCGCGTCGATGTCCAGCGCCAGCAGGTCGCGGATGACGTTTTGGTATTCGGTGCGGTTGAGCCGGCGGAAAGTTTCGGTGCGTCCAGGGTTCGGTATTTTTTCCGCCGCGCGGTCGAGCGAGGAAGACAGCCTAGTCACCACGTCATCGTAGGTCTTGTCCGCCGGACGCTCCTTGCCGATGGGCGGCATCTGCCGCGCGCGCAGTTTGCGGATTACTTGCTCCCATTCGTCGGAATGTTGCGTGACGCCATCGCGGCTGATGCGCTCCAGATCGAGTCCGCCCTTCTTCACGTCCGCATCGTGGCAACGGACGCAATACTGGTTCAGGACCGATTTAACGGGAGCGGGCAGGGGAGAGGAAGCGGGCTGCGCGGCGGCCGAGTGGAACGCCACTGCCACTAACACGGACGAGGCGAAGAAACAAATTCCCAAACGCATCATGGTCGCCTGAGCCCCGCGCAGACCGGTGGGAATAGGTCGTTTCACAGTGGCCAGCAGCATGACCATGCGGGCAACCTCGGACAAGTGGAAAGCCAGCATCTTCTGAGCGCCGCTTCAGCCGGAACGATGTAGAAGAAAACCACGAATCGACACCAATGGACACGAATCAGCGGCGGTGGAAGCCAGAAGCGCCAAGAGCAACGCTGGGCGCAGTTTTATGAACGTGGACGCAACCGCCCGGCAGCAGGAAAAGGATTTTTCATTCGCGTTTCTT
>CANMZY010000315.1:0-4549 GCA_947502425.1 Verrucomicrobiales bacterium | reverse complement strand
CCGGCGACGACAAGTTGCGATAGGCGCACAAATCATACAGCACGCCCACCGCCACGAGGATGATCAAGATCGCGACCAGCTTGACGTAGCGAGCGCCGGCCCCTTCCTCGAACCGGTGAATGATCTCTTGGAGCCTGAATACCATGAATTAAAATCCCTCTAGATGATACGTGTGGAGCTTGCGATGCAGCGTCCGCCGGCTCATGCCCAGCTTCTTCGCCGCCACCGTGCGGTTCCCGCCGGATTCGTTGAGTGCGCGCAAAATCAATTGTTTCTCCCCTTCTTTGACCGTTAAATCTCCCGGCGTCAACAAGCCTCGTTGACGTTCCACGGACCCCGCCGCCCCCGGCCCCCGCACCGTCGGCGGCAGATCCCGCACCGCAATCCGCTCGCCCCGGCACAACACCACCGCGTGCTCAAGGGCCGTCCGCAGCTCGCGCACGTTGCCCGGCCAAGCGTAATTCATCAGCGTCTCCATCCCGTCCGGCGTAAATTCGGAAACCTTCTTCCCATTCTCCTCCGCGAACTCCTTCACAAAACTCCGCGCCAGCCACGGAACGTCCGCCCGCCGCTCCCGCAACGGCGGCAGCCCGATCTCCACCACCCGCAGCCGGAAAAGCAAATCCTCACGAAACTTCCCCGCATGCACCAGCCCGACCAGATCTTTGTTCGTCGCCGTCACCAACCGCACGTCCGCCGTCAACGTCTTGTTGCCCCCCACCCGCTCGAACGTCCGCTCCCCCAGAAACCGCAGCAGCTTCACCTGGATCGACGCATCAATCTCGCCGATCTCGTCCAGAAACAGCGTCCCGCCCTGCGCCTGCTCGAAGCGCCCCACCCGCCGCTCGTGCGCCCCGGTGAACGCCCCGCGCTCATGCCCGAACAGCTCGCTCTCCAGCAGTGTCGCCGAGAGCGCCGCGCAATGCACCGACACCAGGGGCATCTTCGCGCGCGGACTCAGTTGATGAAGCGCCTTGGCGATCAGCTCCTTGCCCGTCCCGCTTTCGCCCGTGATCAGCACCGTCGCCCGCGTCGGCGCGACCTGCCGCACCACGTCGAACACCTCCTGCATCGCGGGCGATTCGCCGATGATGTTTTCCACCCCGAACTTTTTCTCGATCTGCTGCCGCAGCGCAACATTCTCCACCTCCAGCGTCTGCTGGCGCAAGGCCCGCCCGATCCGCATCTCCAGTTCGTCGATCTGCATCCGGCCCTTCGCCAGATAATCATCCGCGCCGCTCTTCATCGCCTGCACCGCCAGTTCCTCCGAGCCGTAGGCCGTCATCAGAATGCACACCGGCGGCCGGGTCAGCGACTTGGCCCGCGCGATCAGCTTCATCCCGTCCTCGTTCGGCAGGCGGAAATCGGTGAGCAGCACGTCGAAATTCTCCTGCTCCAGCAGCGACATGGCCGTGGCCGCGTCCTCCGCCAGATAAACGTCATAACGATCCTCCAGCGCCGCGCGCAAGCCTTCGCGCGAGGGCTTCTCGTCATCCACGATCAACAGTAGAGGCTTGGTCATTCTGGCGCTTCCAATAAGCGAATCGGCCGCTCGTGTAAAGGCAGCCACACGCGAAACGTCGTCCCGTGCCCGACGTGGCTCTCCAGTTCGATGCGCCCGCGGTGCTCGCGCACGATCCGCTGCACGATCATCAGGCCCAGGCCGCTCCCCTTTTTCTTCGTCGTAAAAAACGGCTCGAAGATGCGGTTGATCTGCTCCTGCGGGATGCCGCCGCCGGTGTCGCTCACGCTCACCCGCACCCCGTCCGCCGCCGCCTCGGTGTGCAGCGTCAACCCGCCGCCCCGGGTCATCGCCTGCAGCGCGTTCTTGCAGAGATTCACCAGCACCTGCTGCATCTGCACCGCGTCCATCGGCACGGCCGGCAGCGAGCGGGCCAGCTTCTCCCGGACGGTCACGCCGCGATTCTCGATCTCCGGGCGCAGCAGTTCCACCGTCTGGCGCACCACGTCGTTCAATGAACCCGGCTCCAACTGCGGCGGCACCGGCCGGATGGCCTCGAGAAACTGCGTAACGATGTAGTCCAGCCGCGTGATCTCGCCCTTGGCCACCGACAAATATTTTTCCAGCTTCACCGCGACCTCCTCGGTCTCCGCGCCGGACGCGAGCGCCGTCGCCTTGCCGCGCGCCGGGCGCGCGCCGGACGGCTTGAGCTTCTTGATCTCGCGCTCCATCAACTGCAGGTGAATGTGCAGCGCGTTGAGCGGATTGCCGATCTCGTGCGCCACGCTCGCCGCCAGCAGCGTCAGCGCCTGGATGCGCTCGCTCTCGATGGCCGCAAAGGTTTTCTCCCGCGCCTCGGTCGCGTCGTGAACGATCAGCGCCAGCCCCGGGCTGCCGCTTTTCTCCCCGTCGAGCGGGGCCGCGTAGAAACTGAGAAAGCGCGGGCGCGGATAGGCCACCTCCAGTTCATGCCGCGCCACGCGCCGGCCGCCGGCCTGGTCGAGCGCGGAGAGCTTCTCCCAGTCCAGCTCCGGCAGGAAGCGCGTGAGCAACTGCCCCTCCGCCTCCGGCCGCTGCAGGCCGAGCAGCCGCGTCACCGCCGCGTTGAAGTAAACAATTTTTCCCGCCGCATCCACCACCAGCACCCCGTCCTCGATGGTGTTGAAGAGCGTCTCCAGAAAGCTCCGTTCCCGGGCCAGTTGCTGCACCACGGTCTGGAGTCCCTCGCTGTCCAGCCGTCCGATGCGGCCGAGCACCTTGTCGAGGAAGCTGGATTTAGGCGCGGCCATGATTCAGAAATTCGAACCCTGCCCTGGTCGTTCTCAAAACCATCGCTTTTTCTTGAACCACCAGTACAGCCCCAGGGTCGAGACCAGGGTCACCCCCATCGCCAGCTCGTAGCCGAATTTCCATTTGTACTCCGGCATGCTGTCACCAAAATTCATCCCATACCACGTCCCCACCAGCGTCATCGGCGTGGTGATCAGCGTGATCATCGTCAGCAGCTTCACCACCTCGCTCGTGTGGTTGGACGACATGTTCAAATACACCTGCAAAATCCCCGTCAACGAATCAGTATAGGTCTGGGCCAGCTCCGAAATGTGCGCCAGCGCGTCATACACGTTCCGGTAGTACGGCACCAGATGCGCGCGGATCAGCTTGAACTCCCCGCGCGCAAACCGCGCCAGCACCTCCCGCTGCGGCCCGATGATCTGCCGCAGATGCAGCACCTCCTTCTTCACCAGCAGGATTTTGTTCAACACCTTCTTCGCCGGATGCCGCAACGCCTGCTCCTCCAGCTCCGCGATCTCCAGCGACAACTCCTCCAGCGCCGGCTTGTAATTCTCGACCAGCGCATCCAGCAGCATGTGCGCCACCCGGTCCGGCGCCCGCGCCACGTGTCCCGTCCCCTTCACGCAGGCGTCCTCCGTCGAGGTGATGCTCCGCAGCGGCACCGTGTGATACGTCACCAGAAAATTCTTCCCCAGGAAAAAGTTCAGCTCGCTCGTCGCAAACACCCCGTCCTTGCGGCTGTAATCCACCGCGTGAATCACCATGAACAGATAGGGTGAAAACAAATCTCCATCCTTCGGCACATACTCCTCCACCTTCGGCGACGGGCTGGCCTGCACGCAGTCCTCGACCGACAAAGGGTGGAAATGCATCAAGTCCTCCAGGACAAACTTCGCCTCCTCCGGCGTGGGGCTTTCCAGGTCCACCCACAGAAACAAGGTCGTGTCCGCCAGCAGCGTCGGCATCAAAAATGTCTCCACATTTCTGGTGTGCAACCGGCCCTGCGTCGTGAATGCCAGCGAACGAATCATGCGTGTTTAGTGTTTCAACCCGGAACCGCGCGCATCCTAGCCGTGATGATCCAGCCCGCGCAAATTTTTTTAACGCGAGGACACCAACTTTCCATTTTTATCCCGACAAACCACCGACGCGGCTAACCTGCATTTCTCACCGCCCGCACAAATCGGTGCCAAGGCCGCCGCTCCGACGCATGACCCGGAACGCCGACTTCAGTCGGCAGCAGGCGGCGCAGTTCGAGCGGGATGAAGTCTCCAGAAACCTTTCTGTGGCCGGAAGTCTCTGCCGGCTGAAGCCGGCGTTCCTTGCCAGCCTGTCTCTCCCCTGCGCTCCGGTGAAAAATGCAGACTAAATCCTCACACCGGCACCACCGCCGTCCAGTTGTTCTCACCGAACCTTGCCTTGAATTTCTCCACCAGCTTTTCGCCGTCCGCCACCGTGCGGGTGATGGCGAACGTGGTCGAGCCGCTGCCCGACATGAGCGCGGCCCGCGCGCCGTGCTCGCGCAGGAATTCCTGATAGAGCGCGAGCACCGGGTATTTGTGCAGCGCGGGCGCCTCCAGCGAATTGTAAAACTCCACACTGGCGGCGGCGAGATCGACGGTCTGGAGAAGCGCGACCAGCTTGTGCGCGCGACCGGGCCGGCCATTCCACGCGTCGGGGAAATGGGCGAGCTGCTGATACGCCCAGGCCGTGGCTATGCCAAACCCCGGATGCACGAGCAAGAACGCGGCTCCACGCAGCGCAGGAAAGGCGTCCAGCGATTGAACGAGTGTA
>CANMZY010000314.1:0-4552 GCA_947502425.1 Verrucomicrobiales bacterium | reverse complement strand
CCGGTTGACAAAAGCAAAACGGCCTGCGACAGGAAAGTCCGGTCAATCAACACTTGCCACGCCCGGCGTGGTATGCTTATTTGCCCGCACCTTGCAAGCGGAACTGGCCACATCTCGTTCAGTCTCCCCGGGCCGGATGGTTCTGGCCGGTTTGGTGGCTGCACTCGTTCTGTTCTCCACGCTGGCCTCAATCAGCGACTCGCTGCACCAGTGGCTTCACGCCGATCACCTTTCCTCCTCGCATCAGTGCGTGCTCTCGAATTTCAACCAAGGTCAGCTCGACCTTGCGCCCGTGGCGGTGACGGTGCCGGTTCCGCCCGTTGATTTTTCCACCCGCGCGTCCGCGCGCGAAGTTTCCTTCGTCAGTTCCGATGTCCGGCTGCTGCCCGGACGCGGCCCTCCTTGCTTGTCTTAGTCTCCGCCCGTTTCGGTGTTGGTGTTGGTTGACTAATTCAATTTTAACCCTGCGGCGACGTTCATCCGTGGCCGCTCCTTGAAAGATAAGCATGAAACTTAAATATATTTTAGCCCTTGTTACCTGCCTGAGCGCGCTTCCACTCACGGCCCAGGTCAATGCGGAAGTGGATTTGTTGAAGCAGCAGTTGCAGGCGGTGAAGGACGCGTTTGAAAAAGCCCAGGCGGAGAGCCGCCGCCAGATCGAGGAGCTGACCCGCAAGCTCGACAACCTCACGCTGCGGCAGGCCACCAACGAACAGCAGCAGCTCAAGCGGTTCATGGAGGCCCCCGTCACCACCGGGCCGCGCTCGGCGGCCCGGTTGGAGAAACCGTGGTCTGCTTCGGATCCGATCACCCTGGCCCGCGCCGGCTCGGCCTACATGAATGTGAGCTTCGGCGCGCTCCTGAACCTCGGCTGGTCCACCGCCTCCGATCCCTCGCAGCAGCTCCAGCTTGGCGATCACGATCCGCTCCAGCGCGGCTTCTCGCTGCGCAACGCCGAGATCGCGCTCGACGGCGCGGTCGATCCCTACTTCAAGGGATTCGCGAGCATTGTCTTCAAGCTCGATCAGAACAACGAGACGCATCTGGAACTGGAGGAGACCTACCTGCAATCCACCAGCCTCCCGGTCAACCTCCAGCTCAAGGCCGGCCAGTTCTTCGCCGCGTTCGGACGGCAGAACCCGCTGCATCCGCATCAATGGGCCTTCGTGGACCAGCCGCTGATCTTGAACCGCGCGTTCGGTCCGGAGGGAATGAGAAACCTCGGCGCGCAGCTCTCGTGGCTCGTGCCCGTGCCGTTTTACACCGAGGCCTTTCTCGGCGTGTTCAACGGCAACAGCGGCCAGGCCTTCAGCTTCCGCAATCCCGGCGAGGACGATGGCACCGGCGCGAACCGCCACGCTGGGCGCGCGACTTTGGGACGGGGACTGCGCGGGCCGGGCGACTTGCTTTTCGTGCCGCGTCTCGCCTCGTCGTTTGATCTGAGCGACTCGCAGACGCTGCTCGTCGGCGCGTCCGGCGCGTTCGGCCCGAACGACACCGGCGCGCGCGCCCGTACGGAAATTTACGGCGTCGATTTGTTTTGGAAATGGAAACCGGCCAATGCCGGCCGGGGTTTTCCGTTCGTCTCCTTCCAGACCGAGGCGCTCTACCGCCGCTTCGAGGCAGGGGCTGATCCGACCGCGTTGCCGGGGCCGCTGCCCGCCGAGACACTGGGCGACTGGGGATTTTATTCGCAGCTCCTGTGGGGCTTCCAGCCGCGCTGGGTGGCGGGGCTGCGCGGCGAATACGTCACCGGCAACCAGGGCGCGTTCGACTCGTTGGATGTTTTTCGCGGCGACCGCACGCGAATTTCTCCGGCGCTGACGTGGCATCCGAGCGAGTTCTCCAAAATCCGGCTGCAATACAATTACGACCGCGGGCAGCATTTCAGCGACCAGCATTCCGTCTGGCTGCAGATGGAATTCTCCCTCGGCGCCCACTCGGTCCACAAATATTAACCCGGCCCCATCATGGTAAAACTTTTACTCAACTTGGGCGCGCTGCTTCTGCTGCCGGCGACCGCGCACGCCAAACTCAATGTCATCGCCACCATGACCGACTTAGGCGCGCTCGCCCGCGAGATCGGCGGGGACCGCGTCGAGGTGACCACGCTGGCCAGGCCGACGGAAGACGCGCATTTCGTCGATGCCAAGCCGAGCTTCATCGTGAAGCTCAACCGCGCCGACGCCATCATCGAGGGCGGCGCGGAACTGGAGGCCGGCTGGCTGCCGCCGTTGCTCGAAGGCTCGCGCAACCCCAAACTGGCGGCCGGCAAACCTGGCCACATTTCCTGCGTTCGGGGCATCCCGCTGCTCGAAGTGCCGGTGACGCTGGACCGCTCCAAGGGCGACATTCACGCCGCCGGCAACCCGCATTACACCACCGACCCGCTCAACGGGATGATCGTGGCGGCGACGATCACCGAGGCCTTCTGCAAGCTGGAGCCGAAGTCCGCTGAGTTCTTCCGCGCAAACCTGGGCAAGTTCGAGGCACGCCTGCAGGCCAGGATGGTCGAGTGGCAGAAGCTGCTCGAACCGGCCAAGGGCAAACGCATCGTGACGTATCACAACTCGTGGTCGTACTTTGCGAAGCGGTTCGAGGTGAACATGGATTTGTTTCTCGAACCCAAGCCTGGCATTCCGCCCACGCCCTCGCACCTCGCTGAAGTGATCACGAAGATGAAGGCCGAGAAGATCAGCGTCATCGTGGTGGAGCCGCACCTCAGCCGCAAAACCGCCGAAGCCGTCGCCGGCCACACCGGCGCGAAGCTGCTCGACTTCGCGCCGTATCCCGGCGCGGCGAAGGGTGGGGGAACCGGCTACCTCGAATGGATGGACTCGCTCGTCATCGCGCTCGCCAAAGGTTTCGCCTCCACCAAGTAAGCCGACGATTCTGAACCCATGGAAAATTTCATCGAAGTCATGAAGTGGCCGCTGATCGCAAGCCTGCTGCTGCCCGGCCTGCTCGTCTATCTCGGCCTGCACATCGTCCGGCGCGGCATCATCTTTGTCGATCTCGCGCTGGCGCAGGTCGCGGCGCTGGGCGCGTGCGTCTCCATCCTGCAAGGGTACGAGTCGCACGACTGGCAGACCTACGTGTGGTCCGTCGGCTTTACGCTCATCGGCGCGGTGATCTTCACCTTTACACGCGGGCGGGCGCATCACCGGGTGCCGCAGGAGGCGCTGATCGGCATCGTCTATGTCGTCGCCGCCGCCGCCGGCATCGTGCTTCTGAGCGACAGCCCCAACGGTAACGAGGAACTGCGTCACACGCTCGTCGGTGAACTGTTGCATCTGCAGAAGCCGGAGCACGTCCTCCGGCCCTTCGCGCTCTATGCCGTCATCGGCTTAGTGCATTGGATTTTTCGGCGGCAGTTCCTTGCGTTGTCGTTCGAGCCGGAAGGCGCGGTGGCCGAGAAGCTTTCCCTCCGGTGGTGGGACTTCTGGTTCTACGCGCTGTTCGGCGCCGTGGTGACGACCTTCGTCCAGATCGGCGGCGTGCTGCTGGTCTTTTCCTACCTGATCGTGCCGGCCGTCTGCGCCAATTTTCTCTCGCGAAAGCTTGGCGCGCTCTTTCTCATCGGCTGGGTGGTGGCGACGATTTCGAGTGTAGTTGGTCTCTACGCCTCCTCGCAGTTCGATTGGCCGACCGGCGCGGCCATCGTCTGCACGCTCGGCGTGGCACTGATCCTGACCGGGGTGCTGGCCAGGATTCGGAAGGCGGACAAAGGACCATCTTAAGGATCAGGACGGCCCGGATTATTTTCTACGGTGAGTTTTCCGCAGCACCGTTGAGCCCGCGAATCTGATCATCCAATGCGGCGGCCCTGGCGGTAGCCTCGGCGACCGGCAGGCCCTTGCCCATGCCGGGACGCTTGTGCCCGGTGTCGTTGAGCCAGGCGTCCTTGAGCATCCGCTGCTTTTGTTGCACAAGTTTCAAAATCTCCGCGCCCTTCCGATGCGCGCGCGCCATTTCCGCCGCGCCGGCGAAGTCGGCCACGTCCTTCGCGCCGAGATGCAGCAGGACTTGCTGGGCGATGATCCAGTGGCCCGGTTCGCCGACATGCACGCCGTCGCCGGCCAGGAAGAATTTCGGATCCGCCGCGCGCCGTTCCTCCAGCACGCGCTTCATCGGAGCGTGCAGGTCGATCACGTTCCAGCCCGCCGCGCGCTGGCCGATCAGCCAATCCGAGTAACGATCCAGCGTCGCGCCGTAGCCCGGATTACCGCCCTTCTTTTCGTCGAACACCGGCGGGGTCACATGAATGATTTTTGCGCCGGCGGCGGTGACGTCCTCGCGCAGGCGCACCAGTCCGTTGCTGAAGGCTGCGAACCGCTCCGGCGCGAAGGGCAGGTAGATGCCGTCATTCATCCCGTAGCAGGCGACGACGGTGTCGGGCTTTACCTTCGTCAGCAGGCGGGCGAGCCGCTCGCGCAGCTCGGGCCGGGGAAAGGCGCCGCCGGCATGGCCCTTTTCCGAGAGACCGGAGACCGTTTCGCTCGGCAGACCGAGGTTCAGGAATTCGATCCGGCGTTTCGGGAATCGCGTCACA
>CANMZY010000313.1:0-4582 GCA_947502425.1 Verrucomicrobiales bacterium | reverse complement strand
CGCTCGGCACCTGGCTGGTTTCCGACCTGCTTGATGAAACCCAGCCTGTGACCGTGGGCGGAAAAACCTACCAGATCGCACTGCGTTTGACCCGCTACTACAAGCCGTATTACGTCGAGCTGCTAAAATTCACCCATGAAAAATACAAGGGGACCGACACGCCGAAAAATTTCGCCAGCCGGGTCCGCCTGCTGCGGACCGACACCAAGGAGGACCGCCCGGTGGATATTTCCATGAACAATCCGCTGCGCTATGGAGGCGAGACCTATTATCAGGCGGGCTTCGATGACAAGAATTCCCGCGTCACCATCCTGCAGGTCGTGCGGAACCCAAGCTGGCTCATTCCCTACATTTCCTGCGTGCTGGTCGGGCTGGGATTGACCGGGCAATTTCTGATGCACTTGATCGGCTTCGCCCTGAAACGGAGGACGAAATGAAGAAGTGGCTGCCCTGGATGCTCACCGCCGTCTTCGCCGCGTGGATTCTTTCCGCGCTGGTTCCGAAGAAGGAGAAGGAATTTCACACGCGCGAATTCGGCAAGCTGCCCGTGCTGCTGAACGGGCGCATCCAGCCATTTGATTCCGTCGCGCGCAACTCGCTCCTGCAACTGCGCGCCAAGCAGAGCATCGCGCTTGACGGCGGGAAGACATTGACCGCGATCGAGTGGTTGCTCGAAGTGATGATGAAGCCCGAGGCGGCCGACGCCCGAAAAAGTTTCCGCATCGATCATCCGGAACTGCTCGGCCTGCTCAAGCTGCCGGAGAATGAAAAGCATTTTTCCTTCAACCAGCTCAAGCCAGGCTTCCAGGAAATGGAGAAGCAGGGCCGCCGCATCGGGGCCATCGAACCGGCCCATCGTACCCCGTTCGAGAAGCAACTGACGAAGCTCCATGCCGGCCTCACGATCTACAACCGGCTCAAGAACAGCCTGCGCCCGGAATCCTCGGACGACTACGCGCGCGAGTTGGCGGAATACCAGAAGGCCATCGGACCCGGCGTGGTGGCGGTCCGGGCGCAGTCCGCCAAGCAGGAATACGACAAGCCGGCGTTCGATCTGCTGCTCGGTTTTCTGGAACAATATAACTTCGTGAAGGAGGTCGCCTTGCCGCTGGTCGTGCCGCCGGCCGATCCGGAAAAATCCCGCGATGACTGGGTGAACGCGGGCCTGAGCCTGATGGATGCGGCGCGCAACGAAAGCGGGATCAGCCCGGCCATGACCCGCTACGCGGCCATGACCAGCGCCTACCGGCAGAACAAGCCGGCGGAGTTCAATGCCGCCCTGGAAGAATACCGCCAATGGCTGCGGCAGAAATTTCTGCCCGAACTCAGCAAGGGAAAATGGGAATTTTTCTTCAACGACTTCGCGCCGTTTTACAAGACGACGGTCATCTACGTCTGCGCGCTGGTGCTGGCGCTGGTTTCGTTGCTTACGTTCTCGGAATGGCTGCGCCGCTCCACCTGGAACTTGGTCATGCTGGCGTGGATGATTCACACCTTCGGACTGATTTTTCGCATGGTGCTGGAGGGGCGTCCGCCGGTGACGAATCTGTACTCCTCGGCGATTTTCATCGGCTGGGGCGCGGTGCTGCTCGGCCTGATTTTGGAGAAGGTTTATCCCATCGGCATCGGCCTGCTGACGGCGACGGTGGCCGGATTCACCACCCAGATCATCGCCCACAATCTCGCGATCGACGGCGACACGATGGAGATGATGCGCGCGGTGCTGGACACGAATTTCTGGCTGGCAACGCACGTCGTCGTGGTCACGCTGGGCTATGCCGCGACGTTTGTGGCCGGACTGCTGGCGATCATTTACGTCTTTCTCGGAGTGTTCACGCCGCTGCTTGCTCAAAAACTGACTCGGCGGGGAGCAGCGGCAATCAGTGCGACGGTTGGCCTGGCCGTGGGACCGGGCGCGAGCATTGCAGATGCCAAAAAATCATCACCAGATGTGGGGCAGACGGAAGTCGGCAAGGCACTGGGTAAAATGGTTTACGGCATCATCTGCTTCGCCACGCTCTTCAGCTTCGTCGGCACGGTGCTGGGCGGCATCTGGGCCGATCAATCCTGGGGCCGCTTCTGGGGCTGGGATCCGAAGGAGAACGGCGCGCTCCTCATCGTCATCTGGAACGTCGCCATCCTGCACGCGCGCTGGGGCGGGATGATTAAGGAGCGCGGCCTGATGAACATGGCCATCTTCGGCAACATCGTGACCGCCTTCTCCTGGTTCGGCGTGAACATGCTCGGCATCGGGTTGCACAGCTACGGCTTCATGGACTCGGCCTTCAAATGGCTAATGCTTTTCGCCGGCAGCCAACTGCTCATCATCGCCCTCGGCCTGCTGCCGCTTTCGCTGTGGAAAAGTTTTCGCGGCGGCGGCGGCGCGACTCCGACACCTTCTGGCGACGCGAAACCCAAGCCTGGCCCGCCGGTTCGCAGCGCCGCCGGGGTTTAATTCTTTGACGCTCCCCCCGCGTTCCCGTAGGTTCCCGGCACTATTTTTCTAAGGTCTGCATGATTCAATTTATCGTAAAAAAAGTCTTCGGCTCGAAGAACGAGCGCGAGGTCAGGAAGCTCCGCCCGCGCGTGGCGAAGATCAACGAGTTCGAGGCGGAGTTGCAAAACGTGTCCGATGACGCGCTGCGCCAGAAGACCGCCGCCTGGCAGGAGCGGTTCTCCAAGATCGAGGACGCCGCCGAACGGACCGCCGCGCTGGATGAAATCCTCCCCGAAGCCTTCGCCGTGGTGAAGAACGCCTGCCGCCGCCTCTGCGGGAAGGACGTGATCGTGCGGGGCCATCCGTTGAAATGGGAGATGGTCCCCTTCGACGTGCAGTTGATCGGCGGCATGTCGCTGCACAGCGGGAAGATTTCCGAAATGGCCACCGGCGAAGGCAAGACGCTCGTCGCCACGCTCCCGGTGTATCTCAACGCGCTGACCGGGCGCGGCGTCCATGTCGTCACGGTCAACGACTATCTCGCGGCCCGCGACGGCGAATGGATGGGCGCGGTCTATCAGTTTCTCGGCCTGACCGTTGGCATCATTTTGCACGACCAGTCCCCGACCGTCCGGCGCGAGCAATACAACTGCGACATCACCTACGGCACGAACGCCGAGTTCGGCTTCGATTATCTGCGCGATAACGGCATGGCCGAGCGCGCCGAATTGCAGGTGCAGCGCGGGCATTTCTACGCCATCGTCGATGAAGTGGACTCGATCCTGATCGACGAGGCCCGCACCCCGCTCATCATCAGCGGCCCATCCGTGGTCAACGCGGACAACAACCAGTACGACAAATTCAAGCCGGCCATCCAGTCGCTGGTCAGCGCGCAGGAAAAACTCTGCAACCGGTTCATCTCGGAGGCGGAGGCGCTGATCAAAAAGAAAAATCCCGAGGACGGCGGCAACGTGGCCAATCCCGCCGAGGTGGACCGGGAGATCGGCCTGCTGCTTTACCGCGTGAAGTCGGGCTGCCCGCGTTCCGAAGGTCTGGCCAAACTGCTCGAGGAACCGGAGAATTTGAAGCTGATGAACAAGGCGGAGCTGGAGCTGCACGCCGACCAGACCAAGAAGGACCTTTACGCGCAGAAGGAGGAGCTGTTCTACGCGATGGACGAGAAGAGCCACGACGCCGATCTTACCGAGAAGGGCCGCACTTTTCTCAGCCCGAAGGACCCGGACGCGTTCATGATGCCCGATTTGATCTCCGCGTTCCACGACATCGACGCCGGGCCGGAGGCCGACGCGCATCTGCGGCTCGAAAAGAAGGCGAAGCTCCAGGCCGAGTTCGAGGCCAAGGCGCAGCAGATTCATTCCATCTCGCAACTGCTCAAGGCCTACAGCCTTTATCAGAAGGACGTGCAATACGTCGTCCAGGAAAACAAGGTCATCATCGTCGATGAAAATACTGGACGCCTGATGACCGGACGCCGCTGGAGCGACGGCCTGCACCAGGCGGTCGAGGCCAAGGAAGGCGTCGAGATCGAGCGCGAGACGCAGACCTACGCCACAATCACGATTCAAAATTATTTCCGCCTCTACAAAAAGCTCGCGGGCATGACCGGCACGGCCATGACCGAGGCCCAGGAGTTTTTTGACATTTACAAGCTGGGCGTGCTCGAGATTCCGACCAACCGTCCGCTCGTCCGCAAGGACGCCAACGACTCGGTCTATAAAACGCGGCGCGAGAAGTTCAACGCCGTGCTCAAGGAAATCCAGACCATCCACGCGCAGGGCCGGCCCATCCTCGTGGGCACGGTGTCCGTCGAGACCAGCGAGCTCGTTTCCAAGATGCTCAAGAAGGCCGGGATCATTCACTCCGTCCTGAACGCAAAGTATCACCAGCAGGAGGCCGAGATCGTGGCGCGCGCCGGGCAGAAGGGCGGCGTCACCATCGCCACGAACATGGCCGGACGCGGCACCGACATCAAACTCGGCGCGGGCGTTCAGGATCTGGGCGGGTTGCACGTCATCGGCACCGAGCGCCATGAGGCGCGGCGCATCGACCGGCAGTTGCGCGGACGCTGCGCGCGGCAGGGCGATCCGGGTTCCTCGCACTTTTTCATTTCGCTGGAGGACGACC
>CANMZY010000312.1:0-4584 GCA_947502425.1 Verrucomicrobiales bacterium | reverse complement strand
GAACGAACGCGATCTTCACCCGCACACTGAATGTTGGCGAGGCGAAGAAGCCGCTGTTGCTCCGCGTCGCACCGGATTCGGTGAATGTCGTGCTCTCCGGTGACGGCTCGCTGCGCAAAGGTGGCGGCTTCTGGATCGCGGAACTTTCCGGTGGAGCGAAGACGCGTCTCTATATTTCGCGGGCTGAGATCGCGACTATATTGAAAGCCCCGCTCGATCTCGCCCCGCTCACCAAAGGCGGACCGGCCCGCTGGCCGGAGGAAGTCACCACCACGTCGGAGGCCGGCAAACCAGACGGAGCCTTCATCGCCGACACCTTCAAGCTGCCGGTGGATAATCCGTGGCAAAGCTGGATGCGGCCGGGCGGTTTCGATTTCACCCCCGACGGCAAGGCCGCCATCGTGGCCACCTGGAACGGCGACGTGTGGCGCGTGGATGGTGTCATGGCCGCCGCGCCCGCGCCGTTGCGCTGGCGGCGCCTCGCGAGCGGACTCTTCCAGCCGCTCGGCGTGAAGTTTCGCGGCGACGACCTGTTCATCACCTGCCGCGACCAACTCGTGCGCCTGCGCGACCTGAACGGCGACGGCGAGGCGGACTACCTCGAGAGCTTCAACAACGACCACCAGGTCACCGAGCACTTCCACGAATTCGCGATGGGTTTGCAGACCGATGCCGCGGGCAATTTCTACTACGCGAAGTCCGCCCGCCACGCGCTGCCCGCGCTCGTGCCGCATCATGGCACGCTCCTGCGCGTGAGCGCGGACGGCCAGCGCACCGAAATCATCGCCAGCGGTTTTCGCGCCGCCAACGGCGTGTGCGTGAACGACGACGGCACCTTCTTCGTCACCGACCAGGAAGGCCACTGGACGCCGAAAAACCGCATCAACCGCGTCAAGATCGGCGGCTTCTACGGCAATCTTTTCGGCTACACCGACGTGACCGACAAGTCTGACACCGCGATGGAGCCGCCGATGGTCTGGATCACGAACGCGAAAGACCGCAGCCCGGCGGAACTGCTTTGGGTGCCGAAGAAGGCGTGGGGTTCGCTCGGCGGCTCGCTGCTCAATCTCAGCTACGGCACCGGCCGCGCCTTCATCGTGCCGCATGAGGAAATCGCCGGCCAGGGGCAGGGCGCGGTCTGCGAGCTGCCGATGCCCGGCTTCGCCACCGGCATCATGCGCGGACGCTTCGCCGCCGATGGCGCGCTCTACACCTGCGGGATGTTTGCCTGGGCCGGCAACGCCGCCGCGCCCGGGGGATTTCATCGCATCCGCCGCGGCGAAAAACCCGCGCACCTCCCGCTCTCGCTCCACGCCGCGAAGGGCGTGCTGTCCGTGACCTTCAGCGAACCGATCGACCCCGCGAGCGTGAAGCCCGACGCCTTCGCGTTCAAAGTCTGGTCGCTCAAACGTAGCGCCAACTACGGCTCGGGACATCACGACGAGCATCCGCTGGAAATCGCCGCCGCACGCCTCGGCCCCGACGCCCGCACCGTGACGCTGGAAATTCCCACCCTCGCGCCCACCCAATGCTACGAGCTCAAGACCAAACTCCTCGGCGCGGACGGCGCGGCCATCGACCGCTCGCTGCACGGGACGATTCACCGGCTGGCTGATAAATGAAGGCCCGCTTGGCCGGACTGATGCAGATGAAAAATCCCCTCCTCCTCTGCGCGGTCGGCGGTGGTGGCGGCGGCTCTGCCGCGCCGGGTCCATACGTGTCCGTTCGTGGTTTCACCCGCCTGATCCCGGTTTAGTTCCCATGCCCGCCGTCACCATCACCCATCTGGAGATGCGCTCGCCGGCGGAGTTGCGCCCGAAACACGGCGACGATCCGCGCTTCACGATCCGCGAATGCACTGTGAAGGATTGGCCGTTCAACCGTTTCTGTTACCTCGCCGTCGGCGCCGCGTGGGCGTGGAACGACAAGCGCGCCTGGACTGACGAGCAGTGGCGCGCCTACGCGGAGTCCGACCGCCTGCGGACGTTCGCCGCCTGTTTCGACGGCTCGCCGGCCGGCTATTTCGAATTGCACGAGGGCGACGGCCACGAAATCGAGATCGCCTACTTCGGATTGTTGCCAGGCTTTCAGGGCCGGGGCTTCGGCGGGGCGATGCTCACCTGTGCGCTGGAAGAGGCGTGGAAATCCCAGCCCCGGCGCGTCTGGGTTCACACCTGCACCCACGACCACGCGGCGGCGCTGCCAAATTACTTGTCGCGGGGGATGACGGTCTGCAAAGTCGTGACGAATGAATCATCACCAGCCGGCCATACTGACGCGCCCGACGCGCACCGCCCTTTGTCCCAATCCTGAAACACTGAACACACCATGAAAAACATCCGTTCCTCTGTCTTCGCGCTGCTGCTCTCCGCCACGACTGCGTTCGCCGCCAATCCTTACGAGGGCTGGTCGCACTCCGGCTCGATCTTCCTGCTCACCACCCCCGAGGGCGCCAGCCTGCCGGCGGCGGCGGTGCTCGAGGGCTTTCCCGCGCTGGTGCGATTGCACAAGGACTTTTTCAACTTCACGCAGGCGAAGGCGAACGGGGAGGATCTCCGTTTCTCCACCAGCGCGGGCGCTCCCCTGCCCTTCCAGATCGAGGAGTGGGACGCGGCGAAAGGCGTGGCCAGCATCTGGGTGCGGATTCCCACGATCAAGGGCAACGAACGGCAGGAAATCAAAATGCACTGGGGCAAGACCGACGCGGCCGGCGAGTCCAGCGGGAAGGCCGTCTTCAACGAAGCCAACGGCTACCTGAGCGTGTGGCACATGAGCGGCCCGGTGACGGACGAAACAGGCTCGCTCGAATCCAAGGATGCCGGCACCACGGCGTCCGCGGGCCTCATCGGACCGGCGCGGCATCTCGCGGGCCGGCAGGGGATTTTTGGCGGGGACAAGATTGCGAACTATCCGGTGGGCGCGGCCCCGCACAGCTCGCAGATGTGGTTCCGCGCCGAGAAATCGAACGGCCGCGCGCTCGCCTGGGGCAACGAGCACGGTCAGGGCAAGGTGGTGATGCACTTTCAAAGTCCGCCCCACGTGAAGATGGAATGTTACTTCTCGGGCGCGGACGTTTCGAGCGAGGGCCGGATGCCGATGAACGAATGGATCCACGTCGTCCACACCTATCAGCAGGGCGATTCGCGCATCTACGTGAATGGAGTCCTCAGCGGCGTCTCGGCGAAACCAAACGCCCCGCTCGCCATCAAGACGCCGGCGCGTCTCTTCATCGGCGGCTGGTATCACAACTATGATTTCGTCGGCGACATCGACGAGGTGCGGATTTCCAAGGTCACGCGTTCCGCCGACTGGGTGAAGCTCGAGTATGAGAACCAGAAGGCGCAGCAGACCTTGACCGGGCCGGTGGTGCTGCCGGGCCAGGCGTTTGCCGTTTCGCAGGCACAGGCCACCGTGCCCGAGGGAAAGACCGCCACCTTCACCGCGCAGGCGGGCGGCGCGCAGAAGGTTTATTGGATCTTGAAACGGGATGCCGGGGAAACGGTGGTCGCCGTGGACCGGCTGGCGTTCACCTTCGACGCGGGCCGCGTGACCGGCGACCAGACGGCGACGCTGCAATGCAAGGCGGTCTATCCGGACGGAGTGCGGACCAAGGACATCAGGATCACCATCAAGGAAGACATTGAAGAGCCGGCGTTCACCCTGAAAGCGCCGGCCCGATGGGATGGGCGGACGACGATCGAAGTGGTGCCGCAGATCGGCAACTTGAAGGCGATGCAGGCCAGGGGCGCGGGAGAATTGAAGATCGACTGGACCGTCGCGCCCATGGCCGTCATCAAGGAAGTCGCGCCAGGCAAACTCATCCTCACACGCGCGCAGAACAGCGGAACGATGACCGTCACCGCCACGATCAGCAACGGCGGCAAGCCCGTCACGCAGACCGCGACCATCGCCGTGACCGAGCCGAAGCGTGATGCGTGGGTGGCGCACCTTCCGGCGAAGGACGAGAAGCCGGAAGACGGACAGTTTTTCGCGCGCGACGACCAGAACGTGGGCACGCTCCATTACAACGGCACGCTGACCGAAGCGGCCGACGCGGTCTTCCTCAAGCTCTACGCCGATGACGTGCTCATCAAAACCGAAACCACCAAACCCGGCGCGGACCAGTCCTACGCCCTTGCGGCGAAGCTCAAGCCAGGGCTGATCAAATACAAAGTCGAATTCGGCACGAAGCGCGGCGGCAAGGAAACCGTGCAGCAAACCGTGACCAACCTCGTCTGCGGCGACGCCTACCTCATCGATGGCCAGTCCAACGGACTCGCGACCGACACCGGCGAGAAATCTCCACCGGAGACCAGTGAGTGGATTCGCAGCTACGGCCGGCCGTCGGGCAACCCGAAGGCCAATCAGGGCAACCTCTGGTGTTACCCCGTCTGGAAAGCCTCCCAAGGCGAGAAGGCCGAACTGGGCTGGTGGGGTATGGAACTGGCGAAGCGGCTCCTCGCCAGCCAGAAGATGCCCATCTTCATCATCAACGCCGCCGTCGGCGGGACGCGCATCGATCAGCATCAGCGCAACCCCACCAACTCGACCGACCTCACCACCATTTACGGACGAATGCTCTGG
>CANMZY010000311.1:0-4590 GCA_947502425.1 Verrucomicrobiales bacterium | reverse complement strand
AGCCAGGGGCAATCCCTGCCACCCTCAAGCCAAACACCTCATGCCCACTGGGGAATTATAGTTGTCGCTGAAAGGAGAAATAGTTGTCGTTGACGGCCTGCCCGACAAGTGGGTGCGCGATGCACCTTCACCCTGAGCGCCATGGTGAGTAGTGGTCGGCCTGTGAGCTACACCAGTTCCAATCCATCGGTGGCGACCGTAAGTGGGGAAACCGTGACCATCAAAGGCATCGGCAGCACCACCCTCACCCCCAGGCAGGCCGGAAATGCCACGTATCTGGCCGCCGAAAACGTGAGCCGGACGCTGACGTTGACGGCCAGGAATTTCGGTAAATTCGCCACCGGCATCAGCCCCGGCGGGACCGACAGCGGCGCGAACCTGACCGCCTCGGCCACCGCGCCGCGCGTGAGCCTGTCGATGAACAATGGCATCACCACCGAACGCACCAATGATTTTCGCTCCTTCCTCTTCACGCGGCGGGGCGGCCTGGGCGGCGATCTGGTGGTAAACTTTTCCGTCAACGGCGTCGATTACCAACCGATCAACGGCAGCATCGTCATCCCCGAGGGCAAGGCCACCGCCGCCATCACCTTCCGTCCGGTTCACGATCTCAACACCGAGCCGGCCAAGTCCGTGATCCTGAAGCTGACCCCCAGCCCGAATTACAGCATCGGCGTGGCCAGCGCCACGGCCACCATTCGTGACCACGATGTGGACACCGACCGCGACGGCGTGAGCGACGCGCAGGAACTCCTCAACGGCACCAACCGGCTCGATCCGCTCTCGCACTGAGTGGAGTAGAGAGTGGCGCAGCCGTCCCGGCTGAGTCCCCGGGCCGTCTCGCCCGTAAGTTTTTCCGAGATCAAGCCGCTCACCCCAGCACCGCGCGCTTGATCACATCATAGACTTCGACGGACTCAAGCTGCGGACTGGTGAGCACGGCGGCCTTTTCTGAAAGCAGCACCGGATAATCCCCCGCGTCGCGCGGACGGCAGCCGTGCGAACCTTTCACCAGCGTGGCGTCGAGCGGGATCACATCCATCAACATGCGGAAGCCGAGTTTCTTTTGCAGGAGCCGGCGTAGGATTTTCAATTTCACCGCTGGAATTTTCGGATCGAGGAACAATTCCACCGGGTCGTAGCCGGGCTTGCGGTGGATGTCCACGCAGCGCGCGAAGTCCGGCGCGCGCGCGTCATCGAGCCAGTAATAATAAGTGAACCAGGCGTTCTCCTGCGCCACCGCGATCAGGTCCCCGGCCCGCGCGTGCTGGATGCCAAGGCGCTGCTTCCCGTCCGCGTCCAGCACCGCATCGATGCCCGGCTGCTTTTCCAGCAGCGCCCGCACCGCGCCAGCCAGCGAGCGGTCGTTCAAATAAATGTGCGCGACCTGATGGTCCGCGACCGCGAAGACCTTGCTCGCGCCGCCGTCGAGCAGCTCCAGTCCCAGCTCTTCCTTGATCGTGATCCAGCCGCGCTCGCGGAACAGCCGGTTCAGGTGGATCGGCGTGTCCACCTCGGTGATGCCGTATTCCGAGAGCAGCAGCACCTGCACGGAGCGGCCCTGATAAAACGAAATTAAATCGCCGACAATGGCGTCGATCCGCCGCAAATCCTCGGCGAGGGCCGGATGTTTCGGGCCGAGACGTTGCAGGCTGTAATCCAGATGGGGCAGATAAACCAAACTGAGCGTCGGCTGATGCTTACTCTCAACCCACTTGGCCGACCCGGCAATCCAGCGCGAACAGGCGTCCGGCCCGCCCTGCGGCGAATCCAAACCCGCCGCCGGCCCCCAGAACGTCGCAAATGGAAACTCTCCCAGATCTTTTTTGATCTCCTCGCGCAGCGACATCGGCCCGGTGTAAACATCAAAAAACTTTCTTCCATCCGCCGGATACATCGGACGTGGCGTGATCGACCAGTCAGCGGTGGAATACATGTTGTACCACCAAAACAATTTCGCGCAGGTAAACTGCGGATCGAGCGCGCGCAGCTCGTCCCAAATTTTCGGCGCGCCGACGAGATGGTTGGACTGCTTCCAAAACTGCACCTCCGCCAGCTCACGATTATACCAGCCGTTCGCCACGATGCCGTGGCGCGCGGGCCGCTGTCCCGTGACGTAATCGGACTGTGCCGTGCAGGTGACCGCCGGAAACGCGGGCACAATCGTCGCCCGCCCGCCCGCGCCGGCGAAGGCCGTGATGCGGGGCGTGTCCGGGCCGAGATGCGAGCCGGTCAGGCCCACGACATTGATGACAACGGTGCGTTTCAAAATTGGCACGGCGGCTGGTCACCGCCCTGACGAAGACTGTTCCCGGAAACGACGGAGAATTGAAGGTTTTTTCCGCCGCGGCGGCCTCACGCGCAGGCGGCCTGTTGCAAAGCGCGCTGCTCGTGTCGGGCGCGCAGTTCGTGTATGGCCGCAACCACGGCCGGGTTGTCCATCTCGTGAACCTCAAAGCCGCGCCCGATGCCCTGCAGCAGCGTGATCGTGAGCTGCCCGCCGAGATGCTCGCGAAATTCCTCCAGTCCCTTCAGCACCATCAGCGCGCCATTGGAATCCTCGTGGAGCAGTTCGCTGACAAACAGCTCGAAGCCGAGCCGCTCCAGCAAAACCAGAATCCGCTCCGCGCTCACCGCGTCGAGAAAGCCCAGGTTGCGCGCATAAACCACGTCCAGCGCAATTCCCACGGCCACGGCCTCGCCATGACGGATGCGGTATTCGGAAAGCTGCTCCAGCTTGTGCGCCGCCCAATGCCCGAAATCCAGCGGGCGCGCCGACCCGAACTCGAACGGGTCACCCGAGGTGGCGATGTGGTTCAAATGCAGTTCCGCCGAACGGAAAATCAGCCGGTGCATCGCCTCCGGCTCGAAGGCGGCGAGCTTTTCGGCGTCGCGCTCGATGGTGTTGAAAAATGCCCCGTCGCGAATCAGCGCCACCTTCACCGCCTCGACATAGCCGGCCCGCTTGTCGCGCGGCGGCAACGAGGCGAGCAGATCGAAATCGTTGATCACCGCGAACGGTGGGGTAAAGGTGCCGATAAAATTTTTCTTCCCAAATGAATTGATCCCGTTCTTCACCCCCACGCCGGAATCATCCTGGCTCAGGGTCGTCGTGGGAATCCGCACATGCCGCACGCCACGATGCGCCGTGGCCGCCGCCAGTCCGACGACGTCCAGCAACGCTCCGCCGCCCACGGCCAGGACGTAGGAATGGCGGTCGATGTGGTAGCGCTCGACATGCGACTGGATTTCCGAGACGTGGAAGTAGGAATTCTTCGCACGCTCGCCGCCTTCGATGATTAACGGCGGGCAGACCAGCTTGAGGCATTCGGGAAAGGCCGTGAAATAGTCGGCGATGGATTTCGTCAGGGCCGGCTGCGCCACGTCGAGCGATTCATCGAGCACCACGAGGGCCTTGGCGACCTGATTGCCCTTGCTCAACGTCAGCACTTCCTTGAGGAGCGGGTTGCTCGCCGCAAAAACGCCGCGCGTGAAATGAACACGTTGCTGGAAGCTGACTTGAATCGTGCGTTCGATGTAATTCATGCGGTGACTGAAATCTGGGAGGTTCGACGCGAATTTTCCAGTTTTATTTGAAAAAGAAATTTGAACCGCGCCCCGCCCTCGCGCGCGCGGATAAAATAGCCTTGTGGAATCACGCCGCCTTCCGCATTAACTTGGCCGCAACTTTCGTATGCCGAAAACTGACGATCATTCACCCGCGACCGACCGACGCCTCCTGCAACTCTCGCCCGCCGATAACGTCCTCACCGTCATCTCGACGCTGGAGCCGGGCGAGACCATCCGTGTCGCCGGCCAAAACGTCGTCGTTCCTGCGCGCCTGCCGCTGGGCCACAAACTCGCTGCACGCGATCTCGCTCCCGGCGACAAGATCATCAAATACGGTGTCCCCATCGGCTCGGCGGTGACGCGCATCGCGGCGGGTGAACACGTCCACACTCACAACCTCAAAAGCGATTACCTGCCCACCTTCACGCGCGAGGAGCAGGGAAATTATTTCAAGGACCACCATTGAACTCCACCCTGCACGCCTTCGCGCGGCCCGACGGACGCAAGGGCATCCGCAACCATCTCGTCGTCGTCTATCTCGTCGAGTGCGCGCATCACGTCGCGCGCGAGATGGTCTTTCCGTTTCGCGAACGCGGCGTGCATCTCATCGGCTTCACCGGCTGCTTTCCGAACGCCTATTCGTTCCGCATGTTGCAGCAGCTTTGCACGCACCCGAACGTCGGCGGTGCGCTGCTCGTCTCGCTCGGCTGCGAAGGCTTCAACCGCACGGAACTGGCCGCCGCCATCCGCGCCACGGGCCGGCCTGTCGAAACGATTGTCATTCAAAACACCGGCGGCACGCGCACGTCCATCGCGGAAGGAAAAGAATGGATCGCCCGGACGCTGCAAGAAATGGACGCCACGCCGCGCGTCGCGATGGGCCTGGACGAACTGATCGTCGGCACGATCTGCGGCGGCTCGGACGCGACCAGCGGCATCACCGCGAACCCGGCGGTGGGCCGCGCGTTTGACCTGCTCGCCGCGCAAAATGCCCGGACGATTTTCGAGGAGACCGGCGAG
>CANMZY010000310.1:0-4623 GCA_947502425.1 Verrucomicrobiales bacterium | reverse complement strand
ACAGGCTGCGCCGGGCGGCGAAGTTCCGACTTCGGGCAAGCCTTTAAAACCCAACCTCGTGCCCGGCGGTTCCCTAGTGATGGGGGTGGTTTGCCTCCGGCCTCCTGCTACAAACGCGCCGGTCAAAATTAAAATTCCGGTGAAAAAACCCGCGACGACTGTGAAGGCAAATCTCCCCCCGGTGAAGCGGTAGGAGTGGGGAGATGGTGACAGGAGGAGGTGCGGACGCAAGGCACGAGCTTGATTGGATCGTATTTCCGACGTTCAAAGATTTCGGAGCGACTAGGCATCCCCGCGTTCTCTCACGTTTTACAAACTCTTTACACCCCTAGAACAAATGGCCTATACGCTGGAAGCCATGAACATCGAAAAACTTCTTCCGCTCCTCCTGCTTGCCGTCACGATCACGCTCCGCGCCGCCGACGCGCCGGACGCCGAGGACGGCAAGCCCGTCGTTTCCAAAATCACCGACGTCACCGTCTATGCTGACCGCGCACAGGTGACGCGACTCGTCACGGTGAGCCTCGCCGGCGAGCCCACGCGCCACGCTTTCGCGCAACTACCCGGCTGGATCGATGAAGGCTCGGTGCGGGTGAGTCTTTCGCCCGCCGCCGCCGGCCAGATTCTCGACGTGCAAATCCGCCGCACCTATCTCGCCAAGACCAGCAACGAGGAATTTCTCAAGGCCGAAGCCGCCGTGCGTGATATCTCCGACCAGATCGGCGCGCTTGACGACGAGAAGGCCGTGCTCGACGCGCAGAGCAAGCACGTCGATGCCATCCGCATGTTCTCGCTCGACAAGCTGCCGAAGGACGTGGCCGCGCGGGAGATCAAGCCGGACGAATACGGGCAGTCGGTTGAGTTCATCGCCAATTCCCTCCGGAAACTGGCTGCCGCCCGGCGCGAACTGGATAAAAAGCGCCACGATCTCCAGCCGGAACTCACCGCGCGCCAGCAAAAATTAAACGACCTGCGCCAGCGTTCGCAGCTTGAGCAGCGCACCGTGGTCGTGACCTTGAAAGGCACCCCGAAGAACGCGCAGCTTGCCCTCACTTATATGCTGCCCGGCGCGACCTGGGAGCCGGTGCATGAACTCCGCGCGTCGCCGGACGCCAAGAGCGTGTCGCTGGCCTCCTACGCCGTGGTCATGCAGACGAGCGGCGAAGACTGGACCGGCGCGAACCTGTCCCTCTCCACCCAGCGCTCGACCGAGACGATGAAGATTCCCGAGTTGGAGGCCATGCTGGTCGGCAGCGGTCGGAAGATTGCGCGGGTTACTTCCGCGTCGCGCGATTCCTTCCAGAGCGCCATCAGAAACTACACCGCGCAAAATCCTCTCTGGAACGACATCAACAATGGCGACGTCGTCCTCCAGCAGGAATTCCGGGACAATCAGAAGTCGCAAATGGGCAACTCGGCCCGGATCGAGCAGATGTTCGAGACGCTGCACCAGCGCGGCACCAGCGCGCATTTTCCGGCGATGGGCGCGCAGACCGTCCGCACCGACGGCCGCCCGGTGCGCGTGCCGGTTGCGCTGGGTGAATTCGCCGCGCAGCATCGCATCCTCGCCGCGCCGGAACTTTCCCTGAACGCCGCGCGCACTGTCGATCTCGCGAACACCGGCCGGCAGCCGCTGCTGCCGGGCAAGGTTTCGCTCTATCTGGACGGCGCGTTCCTCGGCCTGACCGAGGCGGAGTTCACCGCGCCCGGCGAATCCTTCTCGCTCTACCTCGGCGTGGCCGATCACCTGAAGCTGACGCGGACGCTCGACCGGAAGCGGAGCGAACTCAAGCGCGGCGGCCAGCGCACCAAGGTGCTGGCTTCGTTTGTGGTGAACCTGGAAAATCTTTCCGAGCGCGCCGTGACCGTGCAGCTCACCGACCGCATCCCCGTTTCCGAAAGCGACGAGGTGCGGGTGGGCAGCGTGAAAATTTCCCTGGAGGGCAAGCCGGACGTGAAGGGGTTGCTCCATTGGGACCTGAACCTCGCCGGGAAGCAGTCGAAGGAATACCGCGTCGAGTATACCATCGAGTATCCGAACGATCTGCCCGCCCGTGCGAACCTGAAGCAGAGCGGCGTTCCTACGCCCAGCTTCGAACTTCATAAACAAATCGAGAGCTTGGAACTGAGGTTGAAGTGAATTGCTCCGCGTCGCTTCGCGGTGTCCGGCGGCATGGCGGAGACGGCGTCCGGAGCAGGCCGCACCGCGCCCGACGTTCCTCCGAACCGCGGCAGACGACGTGAGGAGGCTCTGATCACACCCCGCACCTCCGGCCGAAAAATATCAGAGCCTCCTGACGTCGGCTGCTACGAGGTTGATGGGGAGGGCGGGCCTTGCTCCGGGTCACGCTTCATCCTGCGACGAGGGGTTCCACGGAAACATCCCGGCTAGGGCTTGGGCGGCGAACTCACTTCGGTCAGCTTGATGGACAGGCTCTGACGGGCGGGGCTGATGGTGGTGGAGATCGTTTCCGCAGTGGGATCGCGCCGGCTGGGCGGCACGATTACCGGCGCGTCGTAAGTGGCTTCGAAGATTGTTTCCACGGGGAGGCCGAGCGTGGGATTGATCCAGGATTTGCCGGTGAGTTTGCCGTTGCTGATTTTCATGGACCCGACGGCCGACGCGGCCGGGCCGAGGCCGGTGACGGTGGTGGCGGAGAGCGTGCCGGTGATGTTGATGCGGGCGCAGTTGACCCGGTCGCGCAGTTGCCAGCCGGCAAAGGTGTTGGTGGTGACGAGGCGGAATGTGCCGTGGATGCCGGCATTGATGTCGCGTTCGACGGTCCATTGCGTGCCAATCCGCACCGGGCCTGGCGGCGGGGCGCCCAGCTCGATCATTTGTTTCAGCCCGTCGGTGTTGAAGTGGCGTCGCGCGACGATCACGGCCCGGGTGGGAGTCGTGCTGGCCGTGGCGGAGGCGGCGCGGGCCACTAGGTCCTTCACGCCGTCAGTCGAAAGGATTTTATTTTCCGGTGAAACTTCATAGCGGACTCGTCCGCCGACGAGTTTGCCGAGCGACTGGGCGACGGCGTTGCCTTCCGAGGAGGCGGCTTTGTTGAGCGAGTCGAAATTCATGACGATGCGTCCGCCTGAGGTGGTTTCCAAAGTGAAGCCGAGGATCTCCAACTCCAGATTGCGATTGCCGCCGTCTCCGCTCGTCACGTTGACGGCGTAATCCTGGGTGAACACGGTCTCCATGGGAGCGGTGTTGCTACGGATGCGGTAGCCGCAAGTCTGGTTCATGTCCAGGCTCATCTGGTAGCGCTGGCCGGCTTTCCAGGCGACGGTGAGTTCCGCCGGCGGATCGGATGGCTTGCCGGTGATGGGCGATTCCTTGACCGGCGGGCGGCGTCCGGAAAATTTTCCGCGCCACAAATACCAGCCACCACCGGCGAGGGCGGCGATCAACACCACGACCATCGCGACCACGGGCGCGCGGCTTTTCGACGCGGGCCGTTTGGGTGCGGCCGGTTTGGCGGCCGGAGTGGTCGGCTTGCTCGCGGCGGCGGCAGCAGCGGGCTTGGCGGCGGGAGCGGTGGCGGCGGCCGTGACGGCGGCGCCGGCTTCAGCGGCGGCGGCGGCGAGAGCCGCGGATACGACCGACTTGCCGGGGGGAGTGGGAGACGCACCTGGCGCCGGTGCGGGCTTGTTGATTGGGGAGGGAGGCGCGCTGGGTGAAGGCTTGCTGGGCGGAGATGCGGGTGCGCTCGTTGGCGGCGCGGGCTTGCTGGGCGGCACCTCGGACTTGGCCATCGGGCCGGCCGGCGCGGCGGCGGGAGCGGCAGCGGTGGCAGCGGCCGGCGGAGGGAGCGGAGCGGCCACGGGCGACTCCACCACCTCGCCCACCACGGTGATCTTCGAGCCGCAGACGGGGCAATCGACCTGCCGGCCGATCATGTCGGTTTCCGCCGCGAGACGCTGGCCGCATTTGAAACAGGAAAACTTCATGGGCTACTTCGCGGCGTTCAGATGGAGGCGGAGTTGAATCATGTGCGTGATGGACGATCTGCCGTGGCGGCGAATTCGTCTTAATTGTTTGCGGAGGTTGAACTGCTTTCTCCTTTTCGTCGAACTCAAATCACGGCAATAATCCGCCATGTCATCACTGCACCGCTGTTTCCCGCTCCTGGCTCTGGCGCTCGTCGCCGTGCTCGCAGGCTGCGTCAACCCTGAGCCAAAATCCGCCCCGCGCCCGTCCGGCCCGGAGAAATCTCTCTTCGACGGCCGGACGCTGACCGGCTGGAAGATCACCGACTTCGCGGGCCACGGCGAGGTGCGCGTGGACAAGGGCCGGCTCCTTATGGAGATGGGCACGATGACCGGCGTGACTTGGACGAATGACCTGCCGCGCCTCAATTACGAAATCTCCCTCGACGCCATGCGTGTGGCCGGCAGCGATTTTTTCTGTGGCCTCACTTTTCCGGTGGGCAAGAACCCGTGCAGCTTCATCGTGGGCGGATGGGGCGGCGGGGTGGTGGGACTTTCGAGCATTGACGGCGAGGACGCCGCGCACAACGAGACGACCAAGTATATGAAGTTCGACAATGGCCGCTGGTATCACATCCGGGTGCGCGTCACCGGCGTTGAAATCCAGGCGTGGATCGACAACGAGCAGGTGCCCCG
>CANMZY010000309.1:0-4639 GCA_947502425.1 Verrucomicrobiales bacterium | reverse complement strand
CAGCCAGGGGCAATCCTCACCACCCGCAAGCCAAACACCTCATGCCCACTGGGGAATTATAGTTGTCGCTGAAAGGAGAAATAGTTGTCGTTGACGGCGAGGGCTTCGAAGTGCAGCGCCGCGGGTCCGCCGGGCGCAGCACTGGCTTCGAGGCGCAGGTAGCTTTCGGGGTCGAGCGGGTCGGTGCCGGCGGTCCGTTCTTGCGCGTTGGACTGACCGTCGCCATCGGGGTCGGCTGCGTCTCCGCTGACGGCGGGGTCGGCCAGTTGCGCGGGGTTGAAGTGGTTCGTGCGCCAGCGGGTCGTGAGAGCGGCGTCGAGCGCGAGCAGCGCGTTGATGCGGCGGTCGCGGGCGAGAATGATGTTCGCCGGGTTGTTCGTCGCGCCCCAACGCGGGCTGCCGCCGAAATGCAGGTTGATGTCATAGCCGGAGGGCAGGCTTTCGTTTTCGAGGAAAGTGCGGAAGACGCCATCGGTGTCGAAGAGCAGCGCGCGATAGTTGGCGATGAGCGCGTCGCCGGGATACTCGGATTCAAAGGTGTCGAGGCGGGTTTTCAAAAGTTGGTTGAGGTCACAGTCTTCGATGCCATCGCGGATGATTTCCCAGCGGGTGCCCGAGAGAAAATTTCCGCCGCCGGGCCAGAGCAGGGTGCCTTCGGTGCTGCTGGAGACGATGATGTAGTCGCCGAGACATTCCTCGACGCCGGCGGAATCCCACGCGCAGGTGCTGAAGAGCATCGCGCCGGGAACTTGATAACGCAGCAGGGTCCAGAAGAACATTCGGTGCGCATAGGCGGGCCGGTCGAGTTGGAGGAAGTTGTGGATGTACCAGAAGACTTTCTCCCCGGCGGCGACGCGCTGGACGTTGAAGCCGGTCATCTCCTCCATCGGCGTGCCGCTGTAGGAGCGCGCGCCATAACCCCATTCGCGGATGTTGCCGAGGTAGCCGCATTCCGGGCCGGTGAGCGGCATGGCGCTGAAGGCGCATTTCGCGCGCAGGTAGGGAGCGACCTGCCGCACGCGCGCGGCTTCCTGCGACGCGTAGATGCCGGACGGCGCGGCGCAACCCGGTTCGTCACCGACCTTCACCGCGCCGTCCAAGCCGCGTTGCTGGAGGACTCCATTCCAGAATTGCAACCGCCACGTCGGAGCCGGCGTCGGAAAGCTGTCGATCGCAATCTCGGGTTTCAATCCATTCGTCTTCCAGAAATTCACCCACGCATCGAAGCGGCGGAAATCGCCTTGCTCAGCCTCCTGTTCCACCGCGCCGGAGCCCAGCGGATGCAGGCCGGCGAACAGTCGGTGCCGGGCGTAGTTGCGCGCCACATCGAGCGCGATGGCCTCGTGCTGGGCGGGGTCATTGAGTTGCGCCCCAAAATGTTTCTCGAAGCCGTAGAGGGAAAAATAAGTACTCTCGACGCTCGTCTTGGGCGGCAAGGTGAGCGGCACGACTTCCACCTCCATCGGCCAGACGTCATTCGGCTGAGCGGGCTGCGTGACGGTGACGGTGCCGCGGTAAAGCCCGGCGGGCTGTTCGGGTGATGCATAGATCGTGAACCACACCGCGCGGGTGGACGAGGGCGGAACTTCAAACGGCGCGGGCGGGCGCAGCACTTCGAGGTCGCGCTGATTCACCCAACCGACCGGATGCCACGCCACGTTCGAACGCGAGAAAATCTGGCCAAGGCTGTTGGTGAGATCAGAGACGACGACGTTTGCCCCGCGCACGGGAGTGGTGGAGCTCGGGTTGCGCACGACGAGCTGGAGGGACTCGGATTCGCCGCGCAAAAGTTTGCAGGGCAGTTTGCGCTGACCGAAGAAGGGCGAGTTGTTGAGCTGCCCCGCATTGCTTCGTTGATACTTGAGTAACGGCGTATCGGCCCACTTGGTCAGCAGCGGCCCGTTTGCCGCCGTGCCCGCCGCGAGGAACCGGACGCGATCCGCGGCGCTGGAGCTGCCGACGTTTTGCAACGGCACGATGCGGACGAGCTTCAGCGTGTAGGTCTGCGGCAGGTCATACACGGTGCAGTAACGATCCACGCGCGCCACCAGGACCTGATCGGTGTCCGTGGTAAGTTCGAGCAGCGAGCGACGTGGGGCCTTCGACCAATCGACCTCGATGCGGCGCACCGCGCGCGGGCCGCCGATCGGGGTGACTTCGAGAAGATTGTTCGTCGTGGCGAGCGTGGGATTGTGCAAGGCCATGCCGGCCGCCAGCGGCGCGGGCGTTGGCAGGACGATTTCCTGGCCGGTGGATCCGAAATCGCCGATCAGCTCCAGCTCCTTCACCACCACACCGCCGAAGCGCGTCACCACGCCTAGCGCGTTGGTCACGTAGTTCGGCACTTCGAGCCGGAAGCCAGACCAGAGCTGGGGCGTCGGCAGAAACCAGCGGGAAAGTTTGTTACCACCAACCTCGGAGTAAATCTCCGGCGCGGTGACTTGAACCCACGAGCTTCCCACTTTTCCATACAGCCGATAGACGCGGTGGTGGGGCCGATAATCCCAATGGAGATTGATGGTCGTGAAACGGAACGCGCGCCAGAAACTTAGATCGAGCCGGATGAAACCGCGCGACGCGGACACGTGCCAGTCCCACGCATTCCAAGAAGTGGCCAAGTCGCCATCCACGGCCATGGGCCCTTCGAACCGTCCGTCCATCGCATCCGTCGCGATGGTTCCGGCGAACAACGCCAGATTGGTAAGCCCGCCAAACGCCGTCGGCGCGTCCGGGTTCAGCGTGTAAGTCCAGCCCGTGGCCACGAGCGGTTGCGGGAGTCCGGCAAGGTCCGTGATGCCATGCCCGGGCGCCCAGACCAACTGGACCACACCCGTCGGCGGCGGGGTGAAGGCGAACAAATATCGACTCGCACCCAGGGTGGTGACGCTGCTTGCCGGGGCATTTTGCACCAGCAAATCCGCCGCGTTCACGCCTGTCACCGGCTCATTGAAAAACACTTCCACCTGGCGCAAATCCCGCACCGTCACACCAGCGGGAGGCACGAGATATTTCACCACCGCCGGCGACGTATCGAACACACGGCTGGACAACAGCACGTCCAACGCGGCCCCGAAAACGACATCGCTGCTGCCGGCGTTGATCTGATGAACCTCAGCCGCGAACACGTTCGTGCCGGCCACGAGGTTCGTCACCGTCAATTCAAATTCTTCATAAGCCGCGTCGCCCACCGTGCGATTGGCGAACGTGCCATAAGCCACCGCCCCCGCCGCCACGCCCGGTCGAATCAGTTCCCGGCCATTGAGATAAAACACCGCGCCGTCGTCCAGCAACGCGCCGATGCGCAACGTGGCGCTCGCGCCGGGCGTCACCGCATTCGTGATATTGAAGCGTGTGCGAAAATAGTAAGTCGTGCGGCCAATGGTCAGTAGCGTTTTCTTCGGCGCGGACAACGTCGCATCCTCGACGTAGAGCAGCGCGCGTCCCTGCGACCACACCGAATCGTTGTAGTTGGTCGCCGTCCAGGTGGCGCCGGGGTCCACGCTCGACTGGTTGAAGCGCCAGAGGTTCGTCATCTCGAAGGCGCGATTCGTCACCGTCATCACGACGCCGGAGTCCACGCGCAGCAGGGCGTTGCTGCTGGTCGCGACTGCCAGGGCGTTGCTTACCGTCGCGTGAAACACTCGGAGATGATCATTCGCCCCCACCGTCGTCAACGTCAGCACCGTGTTCGTCGCACCTCCAACCGGCACCCCATTGCGGAACCATTGCACCACCAGCGGCTCTGAGCCATCGACGCCCACGCTGAACGTCGCACTCGTCCCGATCACCACGGTTTGATCCGCGGGTTGTTGCGTGAAAACTGCCGGACCCTCCGCTGCCCCGACGCGACCAGCCACTCCTGCCACCATCGCAACGATCAAAGCGATCGCCTGCTTTCGCCACCCCATGCGAAGACACGACAAGAGAGCACAGAGATGAAGTTGAAGCATGGCACGACAGTCACTCAATCGGGACGCCAACACAAGGCGCAAAAACCTCTCGACGAAACTATTGCTGTCAGCCGAAGCACCACTGCGGAAGACATCTTCGCCCTTGAAGGTAGCAGTGTCTCGACCGAACTGCTCAGCGGAGAATTGATGTCAGGACAAAGCCTGACCTTGCGTTTTACTTTCGAACGATGCTTTCGGAACCGGACATCTTGCAGACCCTGATGAAACTGATAAGAATTTACTTTCTGGGCGCTCCGCGGTTTGGCGAGGAAGATCGCTTCCCGCCGGTCGCCGCGATTCATGACATGATAAACCGCGCCCAGATACTCCATGCGTAACTTCCTCGCCATGCGTGGATGCCTGCCCAAACAGGGGAACTGTGTCATATGTGGGACTGACCCAGAACTGACCCGAATGGCGGTTAGTTAAGGCCTAAAATTTTCTTGGAAAGGTGCTTGCGTCGTCAGGTATCGGACGTAAAGGGGTCGGTTCTTGTTATTGAAAACTACTGCCCTTCTGACAGGATTTAGGCATGGCTCGCAAGTTGAGAGTCGAATATCCCGGCTCGATCTATCACGTCATGAATCGCGGCGACCGGCGTGAGCCGATCTTCAAAGACGACGCGGATCGCCAGCGCTTCATCGAGACGTTGGGCGAGGCTTGCGCCAAGACGGGCTGGCAGGTTCACG
>CANMZY010000308.1:0-4641 GCA_947502425.1 Verrucomicrobiales bacterium | reverse complement strand
TTCCGGCCACGCGCGCCCCGTAGGCGCGGACGCGCGGATCTTTCGCCGCGAGCAGCTTCGCGAGCAGGGCAGGGCGGGCGACCTCGTGCGATTCATAGACGCCGATGACTTCCAGCAGCAACCGTTTGTCGTCCGGCGTGGCGGGCGCGAGCTTTGCCACCCAGTCATCCGCCGCTTTCAACACGTCCGCCGTGGGCGCGGCGAAGAGCAGGCGCTTGGCCTGATAGCGCGTCCAGCGCTCGGGGGAGCGGAGTTGTTCGAGCAGTTCAGCGGGCTTCATCGTGGCGAGATCTGGCTGCTTCACGGGCGCGCGCCCTTTCGCGGAGATGCGCCAGATGCGGCCATGGGTCTTGTCGCGACGCGGATCGGCGTAGCTGGCCTGGTAGTGGCCGATGACCGGGTTGAACCAGTCCGCGAGATAGATCGCGCCATCCGGGCCGACGCTGACATCGACGGGACGAAAAGCCGCGTTTGACGATTTCATGAGTTTGGGCAGTTGTTTCGTCTTGAATCCGGCGCCGGCATCTTCGAACCGATGCAGTTCGACGACCGCGCCGAAGTATCCGCCGATGAGCGCGCAGCCTTGAATGTCCTCGGGCAGCGCGCGGGTGCCGATGATATCGAGCGAAGTGGTCTTGGGCGAAGTGTCGAAGAGCGGGCCGACCGAGTGGTATTGCTCGGGGGAATTGTGATACGCCGTGTCCGCGGAGGTCGTCGAACTGCTGCCCGACGGACTCGCGCCGCGCACCATGCCGGGCACGGTCCAGTAACCCTGGGGACGGTCGCCTGATTTGTGGAAGACCTGGCCGTAATCATCAAACGCGACGCCCCAGCAATTGGCGCCCGCCATGCCGCCGCCGAAGAAACCTTCCAGCCGCATCGTGCGCGGGTTCAACCGCCAGACCGCCGCGCGATCGAGCCGCGCAACACCCCACGGGGTCTCGACGCGCGACATCGCGTGCAGCCCTTGCGAGAACCACAGGCTGCCGTCAGGCCCGTGACAGATGCTGTTGATGAGTTGATGCGTGTCACCGATGCCGAAGCCGCTGAAGAGCACGCGGCGCGTGTCGGCCTTGCCGTCGCCGTTCGTGTCGCGCAGATGCACGAGCTGGTCGAAGTCGCAGACGTAGAGGCCGCCCGCGCCGGGCTCGAGACCCTGGACCATCGTCAGCCCCTCGGCGAACCGCCAGGACTTGTCGGCCTTGCCGTCGCCGTCCGTGTCTTCCAGCACAAGAATGTAGTCGGCGCGTTTGGCGCTGGCTTGCGTTTGTGGATATGTGGGCGAACAGGCCACGTAAAGCCGGCCCTTTTCGTCCCAGGAAATTTGTGTGGGCTTGACCACGCCCTCGCGTTCAGAGGCGAACAGGCTGACCTCGTAACCCTCGGCCAACGTGAACGTCGCGAGCTGTTCCTCCGGCGTGATGGCCTTGGGTGAATCCCCGGTGTTCGCTGGTGGCGGCAGGACGAGCGCGCCCGGCTTTTCGCCACGGGCCAGGGCCTGAATCCGCGCATCGGCCGCCGTCGCCAGCGGACGATGCCGCTCGAAGGCCTCCTTGAGCGAAGGCTCCGTGCCGCCCGCCTTGCCGAACAGCTGGTTCACCCGGTCGCCATAGACGAACGACCAGTTCGCGGGCCGCCACGAGTCGAACCACAGTTGATTCTTCTGCACGATGGCGTCGCGCAGCGGGTCCAGATCGGCGGACAACTTCGGCTCCGCGCCGAGTTGCGTCGCGGTGAGCAGGGCCACCTCGCGCAAACCTTCCGCCGTCAGATGAACGCCATCCTCGGTCAGGCGCTGGCCGGATTTGCGGAGTGCGATGGGCCCGAACAAATCCACGAACACCGCGCCGCGCTGCCGGGCGATGTCGCGCACGGCCTTGGCATAGGCCGCCACATCGCCATTGCGCAGCGTCAGGTCGGGCGCATGCGAGGCGGAGGGTTTCTCGAAAGGAATCGGAGAGATCAACACCAGCCGCCGCGTGCGCCCGGCGAACTGGTCCAGCAGCCGGTGATACGCCGCCGTGAATTCCGGCAGACGCTTGACGCCGTCGAGCGCCTCCATCTGGCCGAACTGAGCCACGACGAGGGTCGCGCCCGCCGTCTCGAGCTGGCGTGCCCAGGAGCCGAAGTTCAGGTCACGCCACTGTTCATAGACCGTGTCCGCCTCCCACGCCATCGAGCGGAAGCGCGGGCGCTGCGCGGCGAACGCCGTGGCCAGTTGTGCCTCGAGTTCGCCGGCCTTCTGCTCGCGCACGAGATTTTCCTGCCCGACCAACACGACGACTTCATTCGTGGCGATGGCGAACTTTCCGTCCGCGAACGGCCCGACCGGCGCGCTCGGCTGCGCGGCGCCGAACCGGCTGAGAATCTCCGCCTCGCGAGGGATGGCGGAGTCGGACAACGTCTCGATCGTGAGGTTGCGGAAGGAAATCTCCGCCTTGCAGTTTCCGTGGATTTGCAGCGCGATGACGCCGGTGTTGTCGATGCCCGGCTCGCGCTCGACCCAGATGGCGGTGCGCTGGCCGTTGAGAAAGATGAGCACCTGCGCGCCGCTGGCCACCACCTCGTAACTGTTCCAGTCGCCGGGCTTTTCCAGCCGGGTGATGTGATTCTTGTCCGCCTGGGCGAGCACCTTGTTCCGCCGCGACTCGTCGTAGAGCGAGCCGGAGTAGCCCGCGCCGATGTCCGCCTGGAAGCCGGACATTTCGTTCGGCGGATTCGCGATGCGTTTGCTGCGGAACTGCACGCCGCCGTTCACGAATCCCTGCGTGCCGACCAGCTTGTATTCGAGGCGCAGGTGGAAATTTTTGTAGCTCTTGAGCGTGGCGAGGAATTCATTGCGTGGATTGCCCTCCATTGATCCTCCAACCATGACGCCATTGCGGATGCGCCAGACCTTGTTCGTCTCGCCCTCCCATCCGGCGAAGGATTTCCCGTCGAAGAGCGGCACCGGGGCGGCGGAGGTGGAGAGCAGCGCGGTGAACGCGAGTGCAAGTGAAAGATATTTTTTCATCGGCATGTTGCCTGTTGGGTGGTTTTGTGAACACGCCTATCTCGCCACAGGTGGCGTGCCGGAGCAAGCGGATAGAAAGCGGGCCGACACGCGGCGGCCCAGGCAATCCCAAGGCCGGCGGCAGGTGAGTTAAACCGAAAGACCGGTGCGGACTGACCGAAGTAAACGGAGTGCGCGAAGCGGGACGATGCGGGAACTGTCCGATGGCATCGCACAACACTGGGGATGGACAGAGAGTCAGCAAAAAGCATAACCTCAACCATGTCTCAGGACTGACTTCATGGACTGGATCAAAATAAGTGAACCCGGTCAGGACGCTCCTCCAAAGGAAACCATGGAGCGATTGAGTCCGACCCAAAGGCCCACGGTCATAGTGTCCGCTTTGGAAGCTGACGCCCAATAAATCAAACCATCCTATGAAAGAAGCCCTGAGGATCATCGTTCGAAACCTCGTGATCGGTTCCAGCCTCGCCGCCATCCTGGCTGTTGCCGGCGTGTGTCAGGCCGCGACCGGGCACTTTGTTGCGGAGGGGGCGGCCAAAGATGTCCAGGTCATCGGTCGCGAGTGGAAGGCCGGGAACGGTTCGCTGGTTTGCTCCGGCACCGGCAATCTGCTGTTGGCCGGCAAACAGTGTGGCCCGGGCGACTTCACCGTGACCGCGCGATTGACCATCGAACAGCTCGCCAAGAGCGCCGCCACGTTCATGATTGATTCCAGCCATTTCGGATTCGATGGCCAGGAGGGCAAGATGTTCACTGACGGTGCGGTCTTTGGCGGCAAGCAATTTCTCGGGCCTGCAGTCTTCAAAGACGGTCAGCCGTTCGACTTCCAGGCAACCCGCCGGGGCGACAAGCTGACGATCGAGATTGATGGTAAGACAGTCGTCACCGGCTCGCTCGACGCTTCGGCCACGGCACAGTTTGGATTCCGTCCCTGGCGGAGCACGATGCGGATTGCCGGCTTTTCCGCCACGGGCGATCTGCGCGATGCCCCCAAGCCTCCTGCGGATCAGCCGGTGTTTGTGCCCGGCAAGGAAGGCTATCCGCGATACCGCATCCCGGCCGGCGTCGTGACGACGAAGGGAACTCTTCTGGCGTTCTGCGAAGGCCGGACCGGCGGCGACAGCGGGGACATCGACATCGTGCTTAAGCGTTCGACCGACGGCGGCAAGACCTGGGGGCCGTTGCAGGTGGTCTGGAACGACGGCGGCAACACTTGCGGCAATCCTGCTCCGGTCGTGGATCTTGAGACGGGCACGATCTGGCTGCTCCTCACTTGGAATCTCGGCACGGATCACGAGGGGGCCATCATGGCTGGAACCAGCAAGGAAGTCCGCCATGTCTATGTCACGCATTCCGTTGACGACGGTCTCACTTGGGCCAAGCCGGAACGAATCAGCGATACGACCCGCCAGCCGCACTGGCGCTGGTATGCCACGGGCCCGGTCAACGGAATTCAACTGACCCGCGGCGCGCACAAGGGACGTCTGCTCATTCCCGCTAATCATTCTGATCATGGCCAGGGCGGCCATCCTTACCGCAGCCACGTGATTTACTCTGATGATCACGGCAAGTCTTGGAAGCTGGGCGGCATTGAGGAAGACCGCACCAATGAATCGTCCGTGGCC
>CANMZY010000307.1:0-4644 GCA_947502425.1 Verrucomicrobiales bacterium | reverse complement strand
GGATGCTCTTCTCCCCACGATCCGCTTCCCGCAGAATCCGAATCTTGTCTTCCGTCGTATACCGCTTGCCTTTCATGTCTGGTGCCTTTCTTTTGCCCCCAGACTAACACTTCACACGGCCCGAATAAACGAGGTCACGTCAGCCTGCGCAGAGAAATCTTCCCATCCGCCCGAGAGGTGAAACTTGCCACGCTGTTCAGAAAGCAGGCCGTCGTTGCTCCATAAGCGAAGGAGGCTCGCTGCGATTTCCGACCGTTTCCTTGCGGCAAGCAGCGCTCGTCCCGCAAAACCGACGCGAGCTTGCAACGTCCGCCAAAACGATGCTTGCCAAGGGTCCTTGAGAGCGCAAAATGATAGTTAATGAACCCGACGCAAAAGCAATTCTCCCTAAACCGCGGAGCGTCCAGAAAGCAAATTCCTATCAGTTATCAGTAAGCATCATCGCCGATATACTGTCGGCCACTCCACGAGTTCATCATGGCCGCGACATTCACAAAAGTTCTTTTGCTCGCTGCCCTAGCCTGCCCGTGTTTGGCGCAGGCGCAGGCGGTGATCGAGGGCAGCGTTGCCTTGCTGCGGCCCCGCGTGGAACCGGCGGGGGCTGCGCGCTATTCAGGCAGCGCGCCCGTGATCGTGGCCTCGTCGGAACCGATGCTGGCGGTGGTTTATCTGGAGGGACAGTTTCCCGCCGTGACGAATCCGCCGCCGGTCGTGCAGATGGGGCAGCAGAATCTGCGGTTTCTGCCGGGCGTGTTGCCGGTGCGGAAAGGGACGGTGGTGGAGTTTCCGAACCAGGACGATTTTTATCACAACGTTTTTTCCTACTCGAAGGCGAAGCGTTTCGACCTGGGCCGTTATCAGAAGGACGAGAAGCCGGCGGCCCAACTCTTCGACAAGCCCGGCGTGGTGCGGGTTAACTGTGAAATTCACCAGCAGATGCGTGGAACCATTCTCGTGCTCGAGACGCCGCACTTCACCCGCACCGACACCAATGGCATCTTCCGCCTGGAAAATCTGCCCGCCGGAAAATTCGTGCTCAAGGCGTGGCTCGACGAGGGGCGCGTGCTGGAACGGCCCGTCGAACTGCGCGACGGCGCGCGGTTGCGCATCGATTTTCCCGGCAAATAAGGAAGCACCATGCCCCCGCTCAGCTTCCGCTTCAAACTGCTGCTCGCAATGATGCTGGTGGTGGCGGGTGCGACCGGCACCGCGCTCTACGTCAGCCAGCAGAGCGTCCGCGAAACCTACCAGAATCTTTTCGAGCAGCAGTCGCGGGCGCAGATCAAATATTTCACCAGCCTGCAGGAGGCGCGGCTGAGCTTCATCAAGGAGAAGTGCCTTGATCTCGTCAACAAATCGGTGCGGCTGCGCGCGGCCCTGCAAGCCGCCCTAGAGGAAGGCGAGGCCGAGTCGGTCAACCTGCTCTACACCCGTGCCGATGACGAACTGCGCGACGTGCGCCGTGACGCCGCGTTTGTCTTTCTCGACGCCAAGGGCCGCGTGCTCGCGCGCAGCAAGCCAGACGGGCGTCCGGGTGATCCGGCCGACCGGCCCAGATTCCAGCAGCAACTCGCGCTCATCGGCCGGGAAATGTCCGCCCACGAACAGCAGCAGGTCGGCGTGCTGGCGGGCGAAACCCCAGAAGGCCGCTGGCAGCTTCAGGAAATCGTCGTCACCAAAGTGGTCGATCCCCTGACGCACCAGACGCTCGGCGCGCTGCTGCTGGCCTTTCCCGTCCCCGACTTGTGGAGCGGTGGAAAACGAAAGACGACCCGCGCCACGGGCGCGCCCCGTCCCGCCCTGCCATCCGGGGCGATCAAGTTTGGCATCTGGCTGGATGGCCGGTTCTATTCGCGGGATGACACCATTCCCGAGCCGCTCCAGGCCGGACTGGCTGAAAAAATTTCTGGGCACTTGTGGCAGGAGCAGACGGATTTTCTAATCTGGCCTGACACCGATCCGCACCGGGTTTTTGTCCAGGCGCTCAATCCCGTCTCTGGCCTGCCTGCCGCGCATCAGGTCTGCCTCTACTCCCTCGCCGAAGCGCGCGCCGTGCAGCAGGAATTGCAGACCCGCATCCTGATTTTCGGCGGCCTCACGCTGCTCGGCGCGCTGGCCATCAGCCTCGTGCTGACCCACGGCCTGTCCGTGCCGCTGCGCGAACTCGTTACCGGCACCAACGAAATTCAACGCGGCAATTTCGCCTTCAAAGTCCGCGTGCGCGGGCGCGACGACATCGGCCGACTGGCCGCCTCGTTCAACGACATGGCCGTGGGCCTTGCGCTCAAGGAAAAATACCGGACGGTGCTGAACCTCGTGGCCGACGAAAAAGTGGCGCAGCAGTTGATCGACAACCAGGCCGTGCTCGGCGGCGAACTGCGCGAGGTCTCGGTGCTGTTCTGCGACATTCGCGGCTTCACTGCGCTCACGCAGACCATGCCGCCCGAACTCGTCATCGACATGCTCAACGAACACATGACCGCGCTGACCCGCGTGGTGAAACGGCACCACGGCGTGCTGGACAAGTTTGTCGGCGACTCGTTGATGGCGATTTTCGGCGCGCCCGTCAGCCACGAAAACGACGCGATCAACGCCTCGACCTGCGCGCTTGACCTGATTCTGGAGCGCGAGCAGCTGAACAACACGTCGCGTCACCAATTGCAGATCGGCATCGGCATCGCCACCGGCACGATGGTTGCCGGCTGCATGGGCTCCGCCGACCGGCTCAACTACACCGTGCTCGGCGAGCGCGTGAATCTGGCCGCGCGCCTCTGCAGCCACGCGAATCCCGGCGAGGCCATCATCGATCAAACCACGCGCGAACGGCTCGGCGACGCCATCACCGTCACTCCATTGCCGGCGCTGATCCTGAAGGGTTTTTCCGAAAACGTTCCGGCCTACGAACTGCAGCAGGCCGGCGGCACGACGCTCTTGCGCCGCCCCATCAAAACTCCCGCCGCCGCGACGGTGCCTCGAACCTGATCCCATGCGCTTTCAAAAAATGAAACTCCTCACCGCCGTTGCCATGGTCTTGCTCCCGGGGATGGCACCCGCGCAGTCGTGGCTCGACCGGCTCGACGACGGCTTGCATGTCCAGTCGCCCAGCGGTCTTTTTCGCGCCGACCTCAGCGGCCTGCTCGACCTGGAAGCATATTACATTGATCAGCGCCCGCCCGGTCTGGTCTTCAGCCCGCACTCATTTTTCAATCCGCGCATCACGCTCTTTCTCGACGCGCGTCTCGGCCCGCATCTCTACAGCTTCGTGCAGTTCCGCGCCGACCGGGGATTTGATCCGCGGGCGATGCCCGGTGGCGACTGGCGCTTCGACGAGTATCTGCTGCGCTACACACCGTTCGATGATCAGCGGATCAATTTGCAGATCGGCAAGTTCGCCACCGTCATGGGCAACTGGGTGCCACGTCACGATTCGTGGAGCAACCCGTTCATCACCGGGCCGCTGCCTTATGAGAACGTCCTGACCATCACGGACCAGACCGCGCCCGCGAGTCCGGCGGGATTTCTAGCCCGGAAAAACACGGCGGATAAGAAGGACAAATGGCTCCCTCTGCTCTGGGGGCCGGCCTACACATCGGGCGCCTCGGTCTTCGGCACCGTCCGGCGCTTCGACTACGCGTTTGAATTTAAGAACGCCTCCATCTCTTCGCGGCCATCGGTCTGGGATGCGACGCAGCTTGGCTGGGAGAATCCCACCGTGGGCGGACGCCTCGGCTTCCGTCCAAACGCGGCGTGGAACCTCGGCGTCTCCGCCAGCGGCGGCGCGTATCTGCTGCCCGCCGCCGCGCCATCCCTGCCGGCGGGAAAGCAACTTCGTGATTACCGGCAATACACCATTGGCCAGGACATCGGTTACGCCTGGCATCACTGGCAGTTTTGGGGCGAGGTTTATCTCTCGCGTTTTGAAGTGCCGAACGTCGGTGACGCCGACACGCTCGCCTATTACGTCGAGGCGAAATACAAGATCACGCCGGAATTGTTTGTCGCGGCGCGGTGGAACCAGCAGTTCTTCGGCGATGTTCCGAATGGAACCGGTGGACACGCGCCGTGGGACAACGACGCCTGGCGCGCCGACGCCGCGCTCGGTTGGCGTTTCAACCGGCACTGGCAGGCCAAAGTGCAATACAGCTTCAGCCAGCAGACCGGCCCGCTCCAGCAGGGCCAGCAGTTCGTCGCCGCCCAGATCACGGTGAAGTTTTGAGTTTGGAATCCGCGGAGGGGGTGGAATAAGCCCGAACTCCGAAGTCGGGCGCAAACTCGGCTTCCCCACCGCCAACCTCGACGTGACCGGCCTAGTCCTCCCGCCCAACGGCGTCTATGCCGTCCACGCCCGCCTGCGCGGACGCGAGCATCGCGGTGCGCTGAACCTCGGCCTCCGCCCCACGCTTGCCAGCCCCACGCCGCGTCTTCAATGCGAAGTTCACCTGCTCGACTTCGCGGAAGAAATCTACGGCACGGAACTGGAACTCACCTTCGCCGCCAAGCTCCGCAACGAGCAGAAGTTCCCCGACGTGATGGCGCTCCAGTCCCAAATCACCGGCGACCTCGCCGCCGTCCAAGCTCCGCAGTGTGAGACCGCAGGAGTGAGCGCCCCCGCCGTCTGCTGCAGCGCATGGTTAGGCGGCGTTC
>CANMZY010000306.1:0-4656 GCA_947502425.1 Verrucomicrobiales bacterium | reverse complement strand
GATGCTGAGATAGATCGTGATCTGGAAGGTCGCGTAGTTCTTGCGTTCGCCCCGGCCCCAGACGCCGATCATGATGAACGTCGGCACCAGCGCGAGTTCGTGGAAAAAGTAGAAGCAGAACAAATCGAGCGACGCGAACGCACCGAGTATCCCGCCGGCCATCACCAGCAGCAGGAGGTAAAATTCCTTCTCGAAAGTTTTGATCTCGCGCGAAACGCACGCCGCCGCGAAGGCCACGATCGCGCCCATCAGAATCAGGCCGATGTTGATGCCGTCCACGCCGACGTGATAGCTGATGCCGAGCGAGGTGACCCAGGGAATGATTTGCCCGAACCGGTAGCCGTCCACCGCCGGAGCGGCATCGAACTGGCAGAACATTTTCACCGCCACCAGCAGCGAAGCCAGCGTGGCCAGCAGCGCGACCGAGCGGATGACGAACCGGTAGTTGCGCGGGATGACCAGCACGACCAGCGCGGCCAGCAGCGGCCAGCCTAAAATGTAGGTGAGAGGCGACATCTAGTTGTTTGGGAAATTCATGATCCAGTTTTCAGCGTCCCAGCACGAACCACAGCACCAGCACCACGCCGGCGGCGAACAGAAAGGCGTAGGTTTGTAAATTGCCCGTCTGCGCCAGGCGCAGCGCGCGACTGAACAGCTCGGTCGTGCCGTGCGTGCCGCGCACCATCAGCCCCTCGACGATCCAGCGGTCGAACCAGTTCGCCAGCCGCGAGAGCAGCTCGTGCGTGATGGCGATGAGCACGCGGTAAATTTCATCGAAGTAAAACCGGTTCCGCATGGCGCGCGAGAGCAGGCCGAGCTTTTCCGGCAGCGGATCTTTCACCGCCTTCGCGTAGAGCTGCCAGGCCGCGCCGAGACCGACCATCGTGGCGAACAGACCGAACAGCGCGGCCAGCGGCGAGTGGTTGAGCGGCGCGAAAATTTCCTCGTGCCAGGACAGGGCGTGGGCCGTTTCGCCGAAGGCTCCACCGATGAACTGTTCGAGGCCCCAGAAACCGGCCAGCACCGACGGCACCGCGAGCAGGCGCAACGGCCAGATCATGATGCCGGGCGATTCGAGCGCGTGATCGACGGCGTGGTCTTTCACCGGGCCGAGGAAGGCGACGAAGATGAGCCGGAACATGTAGAAGGTGGTCAGTGCGGCCACCAGCACGGCGAGAATGAACAGGCCGACGTTGCCGTGAACGGGATCCGCCGCCGCCGCGAGAATGGCGTCCTTGCTGTAGAAGCCGCTGAACGGCGGCACGCCGCAGAGCGCCAGCGTGCCGACAAGAAATGTCCAGAAGGTCACGGGCATTTTCTTTTTCAGACCGCCCATCTTCCAAATGTCCTGCGCGTGGTGCAGCGCGTGGATGACCGAGCCGGCGCCGAGGAAGAGCAGCGCCTTGAAGAAGGCGTGCGTGGTCAGATGGAACATGCCCGCTCCCGGCGCGGCGAGGCCGACGGCCATGACCATGTAGCCGAGCTGTGAAAGGGTGGAGTAAGCGAGGATGCGCTTGATGTCATTTTGCTGAACGGCGATGAGCGCGGCCAGCAGCGCGGTGAATCCGCCGATCCAACTGATGATGTTGAGCGCGGTGATTCCGTTTAGGAACGCCAGACATTCCGGCCAGGCGGGCGTCGCTTCGTAGAGGAAGAAGACGCGGCAGAGCATGTAAACGCCCGCCGCCACCATCGTCGCCGCGTGGATGAGCGCGCTGACCGGCGTGGGGCCTTCCATCGCGTCCGGGAGCCAGACGTGAAGCGGGAATTGCGCGGACTTACCCATCGCGCCGCAGAAAATCAGCAGGCCGGCGACGCCCGCCATCGAGCCGAGCGCGGCGGGATGCGCGGCGAGCGTGGCCTTGAGCGCGTCGAATTCCACCGAGCCGAGCGTGGCCCAGATCAAGATGATGCCGAGCAAAAATCCGAAGTCGCCGAGCCGATTCGTGATGAAGGCTTTTTTCGCGGCATCGGCGGCGGAGGCTTTTTCGTACCAGAAGCCGATGAGCAAATAACTGGAGACGCCGACCAGTTCCCAGAAGATGAACATCATCACAAAATTGTTCGCCAGCACGATGCCAAGCATGGAGAAGGTGAACAGGCTGAGGCTCGCAAAGTAACGGGAGACGCAGCGGTCCGCCTGCATGTAGCCCCAGGAATAAACGTGAATCGCCCCGCCCACGCCGGTGACGATGAGGAGCATGAGCAGGCTCAAATGATCGAGGTGCAGGCCGATTTCCACTTTGAGATTTCCAATGGCCAGCCAGTTGATGGCAGAAATCGCGTGGGATGTTTCTCGCAGCGTGATGAGCAGGAAGAGGCTCAATAAAAAGGAGGTCGCCACCGCCGCAATGGAGATTTGCGCGCTCAGTTTGCCGTGCCGCTGCGTAAACAGGGTGATGACCGCCGCCGCCGCGAGCGGCAGCAGCAAAACGATCCAGGAATAATCTTCGAGGTTCATCCGGGCTTAAAGTTTCATCGTGGTCAGGTCCTCGACGTGGGCCGAGGCACGTTTGCGGTAGAGCGCGACGATGAGCGCGAGGCCGACGGAGACTTCCGCCGCCGCCACGGTGATGATGAAGAACACCATGACCTGGCCGTCGAGGTTGTTGTTGAAGCGCGAGAAGGCGACGAGCGCGAGATTAGCCGCGTTCAGCATCAGCTCGAGCGACATGTAAATGACGAGGAGGTTGCGCCGCATGATCACGCCCAGCAGTCCGAGGCTGAAGAGCGCCGCGCTCACCAACAAGTAATGTTCCAGTCCGACGTTCATAATTTTAACCACGAATGGACACCAATGGACACGAAGCAGAATTCAATTCGTGTGCTTTGGTGTTTATTCGTGGTTGTTTCATTTCAAATCTTTTTTGCTCAATAAAATCACACCCACCATCGCCACGAGCAGGAGGATGGAGACGATTTCAAACGGGAGCAGAAACTGGCCGCTGCTGAACAACGCCGTGCCCAGGGTTTTCGTGTCGCCCTCGAACGCCGGCTTCAATCCCGCTCCGACGCCGGACTCCGCAATCGTTTTCGCCACGATGCCGAACAGTCCGGCGACCACTGTCAACCCCATCGCCACGCCGAATTTTTTGAAGCGGCGGCGCTCCTCCTCCTTGATGTCCATCAGCATGATGACAAAGAGAAACAGCACCATGACCGCGCCGGCATAGACGAGGATTTGCACGGCGGCGAGGAAGAAGGCGTTGAGCAGCACGAATAGCCCCGCCAGCGAGGCGATGGTCAGCACGAGAAACATCGCGCTCGTAACCGGGTTGCGGCTGAACGGATTCGCCACGACCAGAAAGCCGAAGAACAAAGTCAGCGCCGCAAAAAAGTAAAAAAGAATGTCCTGCATGTGAGCAAATCAATCTTTGACCGGAAACATTTCCTGCTCCTTCGCCTCGTCCAGCTTGTGCTCCCACTTTTTGATCTGGTCGTGGTGGACGCCGCCTAGCTCAAGCAGTTTTTCCTTGTTGTATATCATCTCCGCGCGGTTCGTGCCGGTGAGCGAATAGTCTTTCATCAGGAAAATCGCCTCCTCCGGGCAGACTTCCTGGCAGAAGCCGCAGAAGATGCAGCGAAGCATGTTGATCTCGAATTCCAGCGGCATTTTCTCGGCGTTGGCGCGGTCGGCGGTCTGGCCGGCCGGGCCGGGCGGCGTGATCTTGATGGCCTTGGGCGGGCAGACAAATTCGCAAAGCTGGCAGGAAACGCATTTGGTCGCGCCGTCCTGGTCCTTCACGAGGTAGGGCGCGCCGCGATAACCTTCGGGCACGGTCCACTTCTGTTCGGGATATTCCATCGTCACGGCCCCGCGCTTGAAGAGCGTGTTGACGAGATGGGTGGCGGTGACTTTCAACCCGCCCGCCAGCGCCGGCAGGTAAAGCCGCTCCCAGAAATTAAGTTTTTCACGTTTGACGATCATGGGGTGGATTTTTTCAGGTGCGTCATTTGTTCAGCAGAAACAGCACGACCGCCGTGGCCAAAATGTTCGCCAGCGCCAGTGGAATGAACCGCCGCCAGCCCAAATCCATCAACTGGTCGTAGCGGAAGCGCGGCAGCATCCAGCGCACCCAGATGAACACCACCATCAGGACCAGCATCTTCGCCACGAAAATCCCGATGTGCGCCAGGCCGGTCAGCCATTGCGCGGATTCCGCCCGCTGGTCGAGACCGAAGAACGGCAGCGTCCACCCGCCGAAAAACAGCGTCACCATCATGGCCGACGAGACGATCATGTTCGCGTATTCGCCCATGAAGAAGAGCGCGAACTTCATCGAGCTGTATTCGGTGTTGTAGCCACCGACGAGTTCGGTCTCGGACTCGGGCAGGTCGAATGGCAGGCGGTTCGTTTCCGCGAAGGCCGCGACGAGAAAGATGACGAACGCAACCGGCTGTTTGAAGACGAGCCAATTCGGGATGAAGCCCAGCGTCGTGCCCGCCTGATACTCGATGACCTTGCTCAGGTTCAAGTCGCCGACGAGCATGAAGACCGACACCACGCTCATGCCCATCGCAATTTCGTACGAAATCATCTGCGCGCTCGAACGGATACCACCGAGGAACGGATACTTGGAATTGCTCGCGTAACCCGCTAGCACAATTCCGTAAACACCCAGCGACACGATGCCGAACGAGTAGAGAATGCCGACG
>CANMZY010000305.1:0-4657 GCA_947502425.1 Verrucomicrobiales bacterium | reverse complement strand
CTTCATCTCCTCCTTCTCGCGGATGATGATTTTCTCGACGCACTCGGGCGTGATCGGCTCGATGTAGGTGCGGTCGGCGAACTCCGGGTCGGTCATGATGGTGGCCGGGTTCGAGTTGATGAGGACGACGCGGTAACCTTCCTCGCGGAGGGCTTTGCAGGCTTGCGTGCCGGAGTAATCGAACTCGCACGCCTGGCCGATGATGATCGGGCCGGCGCCGATGATGAGGACGCTGTGGATGTCGGTGCGTTTGGGCATTTCTGTACTTTCGATTTACGATTTACGATTTGTGACTGCGAATCAATCCTGCGGCTAAAATAATTTGGACTGGTTTCCAGAGGCCGGCTTCAACCCAAGCTTTTTGTAGCTCAACTCCGTGGCGACTCGGCCCTGCGAGGTGCGGTTGAGGTAGCCTTCCATGATCAGATACGGCTCATAAACCTCCTCGATAGTGTCCGGTTCCTCGCCCACGGCCACGGCCAGCGAACCCACTCCCACTGGCCCGCCGCCAAATTTCACGATGATCGTCTCGAGGATGCGCTTGTCCATTTCGTCGAGCCCGTTCTCGTCGATCTCCAGCATGGCCAGCGCACGATGGGCGATGTCCGGCGTGATGCTGCCGTCGCCGCGCACCTGCGCGTAGTCGCGCACGCGACGGATCAGGTTGTTCGCGATGCGCGGCGTGCCCCGGCTGCGGCGGGCAATCTCCAGGGCGGCGCTGTCTTCAATGGCGATGTTCAAGAGTCGGGCCGAGCGAATGACGATCTGATGCAACTGCGCGGCCTGATAATAGTCGAGCCGCTCGCGCATCGGAAAGCGTGTGAGCAACGGCGCGGTCAGGAGGCCGCTGCGGGTGGTCGCGCCGATGAGCGTGAAGCGCGGGAGGTTCAGGCGGACGCTGCGCGCATTCGGCCCCTGGTCGATGATAATGTCGAGTTTGAAATCCTCCATCGCCGGGTAAAGATATTCCTCGATGGTTTTTTGCAGGCGATGAATTTCATCGATGAACAGCACGTCGCCTTCCTCGAGATTGGTGAGCAGGCCCGCGAGGTCGCCGGCCTTCTCGATGGTCGGGCCGCTGGTGTTTTTCATGTTCGCCCCCATCGATTTGGCGATGATGTTGGCGAGGGTCGTCTTGCCGAGTCCGGGCGGGCCGCTGAGGAGGATGTGGTCGAGCGACTCGCCGCGCTGGCGGGCGGCCTGCACGGCGATCTCGAGACGTTCCTTGACCTTGGCCTGGCCGGTGAAATCGGAGAAGAGCGACGGGCGCAGCGTCATTTCGAGCGCGGCGTCGGGCTTGGTCAGGACATCGGAAATCATTCGGTCAGGCACGCGCGCGAGAATGGGGAAAGGGTGAAACACCGGCAAGGGCAAAGACATCTCAGGGAAATGAAAGGGCGCATCCTGACACTTGCCTCCGGAGTGCGGGCGGTCCCTCGCCCGCAGCGCTCACGCACGCCGGAAGACGCCCGATTTTCGACGCGCTCTTTGCTCTCCACGCGCTGCGACCCGGGGACCGGTCGCGCTCCGGGCGCAGACAAATCACCCTTTCGCCAGCGCCGCCGCGCGATCCGCCAGGATGCGTCTCGACGGAACGTAGTTCGCCGCGAACTCCGCGCGAAATTCGGCGAACGTCCCGGCCGCGATGTTCGCGCGGATGTCGGCCATCAGTTTCAGATACATGTGGCTGTTGTGAACGCTCACCAGGCGCAGGCCGAGGATTTCATTCACGTTCAACAGATGCCGCACGTAGGCGCGGGAAAATTGCCGGCACGCGAAACACTCGCAGCCTTCCTCGATCGGCCCGAACTCCGCCTTCACCGCGCCGCCCTTGATGCTGTAGGTGCCCCGCCGCGTGAAGGCCGTGCCGTTGCGCGCCACGCGCGTCGGCAGCACGCAGTCGAACATGTCCACGCCGCGCGCGACCAGTTCGACGAGCTGCGCGGGCGTGCCGAGGCCCATCGCGTAACGCGCCTTGTCCGCCGGCAGAAACGGCTCGGCCTGCTCGACCGCCTTCATCATCTCCGGTTCCGGCTCGCCCACGCTCACGCCGCCGATGGCGTAGCCGTCGAAGTCCAGCGCGGTGACGGCCTTCGCGCATTTCTCGCGCAGCGCGGCGTCGCTCCCGCCCTGCACGATGCCGAAGACGTGCTGGCCGGCGGCGCGCGGTTGTTCGCGACATTCCTTCGCCCAGCGGATGGTGCGCTCGACGGCGAGATGCGCCTCCTTCGCGGTGCAGCCGTGCGGCGGACATTCGTCGAAGACCATCGCGATGTCCGAGCCGAGCACGCGCTGAATTTCCATCGCCTCTTTCGGGCCGAGAAACAGCGGCGAGCCGTCGAGGTGCGAGCGGAACTCGACGCCGTGCTCCTTGATCTTGCGAATTTTCGCGAGGCTGAAAACCTGGAAGCCGCCACTGTCGGTGAGGATGGGATGCGGCCAACTGATGAACTGGTGCAGTCCGCCCGCTGCGCGAATGATGTCGAGGCCGGGGCGGATGTTCAGGTGGTAGGTGTTGCCGAGCATGATCTGCGTGCCCATCTCGAGCAGCTCGCGCGAGTCGAGCGCCTTCACGCTGCCCTGCGTGCCGACGGGCATGAAGACGGGCGTGTCGATGACGCCGCGCGCGGTGGTGAGCCGGCCGAGGCGCGCGCGGGTTTTGGCATCGGTCTTGAGCAAGGCAAACATGCGGGCGGATTAAACCACGGAAGCGCGCGGCAACGGAAGCAGAAGAAGCGCGCGAAGTTATAGTGGTCGATCCGCTGCCGTCGTTCGGAGTTCCGCGTTTACACGGTTCGGGGCATCCGGCACACCTGACCGCGTAAACGCGGAACTCCGAACAGGGCGCCGGTTATTTCCGCGAAGCGACGCGGGCCAGTGCCAGCCAGAACGCGGCCGCCACCAGCAGGGCGGCGGGCAGGATCAGGACGGCCTTGGACAATCCAAAGTCGTCCGAGAGATGCCCGACGATGCGCGGCGACCACATGTCGCCAAAGAGATGGATCGTGAAAATGGAAAGGGCCATCGCGCTGGAACGCAGGTTCGCCGGCACCGCCTCGATGATGAGGGTGTTCACCGGGCCGGTGGAAAGGAACAGGAAGAACATCGCCAGCGCCAGCGTGGTCATGGCCGTGGTCTGGTCGCGCGCGACGAAGGCGACGACCGTCAACGGGATCGCCATGAGCACCGACAAGCCCAATGTCAGCGCGTAACCGGCGGGGTTGCGTTTCTGCCACAGCGTCGCCGCGAAGCCGCCCGCGAGCGTGCCGACCAATCCGGCCGCGAAGAGCACGCCGCCAAAGAACACCCCGGCGTCCTCCACCGCCACGCCGTGAACCCGGTTCAGAAACGTCGGCCCCCAATGCGCAAAACCGCCGAGCGCGAAGGTGTAGGCCGTGTACCCCAGCACCACCAGCAGGTATCTCGGAATACGAAACAAACCCACGATGTCCTTCAGCGACGGTTTCGTCTGCACCTTGTTGTCGGACTGGCCGCGTGGCGTCTCCGCGAACGGCAGCAGGATGAGCGCGAGCAGCAACCCCGGCGCGCCCGCCCAGATGAAGGCCGTGCGCCACGAATAATTATCCGCCAGGTAACTGCCGAGGATGCTCCCCAGCGCCGCGCCGACCGGGATGGCGACGTAGAAAATCGTCAGCGCATTGTTCCGTTTCTCCGCCGGGTAACTGTCGGAGATCAGGCCGGGGCTGATCGTCGCGTAGCTCGCCTCGCCCACGCCGACCAGCACGCGGAACCAGAGCAGCATGACGAAGCTGCCCGCGAATCCGGTCAGCACCGTGCCGAGGCTCCAGATGAAAATGCCGGCCGCGATCAGCCATTTGCGGCTGAAGCGGTCGCCCAGCCAGCCGAAGACCGGCGAGGTGACGAAGTAACCGATCATGAACGCGGTGCCGATGGTGCCGCCCTGGGCATCGTTCAGGTGAAGCTCCTTTTGCAGCGGCACCAGCACCGCCCCGAGGACGAAGCGGTCGAGATAGTTGAACAGGTTCAGCCCGGTGAGGATGAACAAAGTCCAGAAGGGTGTGAGTTGCCGGTTCAAGTTGCCGCTCAGGAAAACAGGAATTGCGAAAAAGAAAATGGAAAACATCGGCGCGGAGCGCGGGCGGGCCTCACCTGCGGCCTCTGGCCGGACCGGGAGCGCAGACCAATCGCGCCGCGACTCCACTTCCACCTGCTGCGACCGAGGACTGGTCACGCTCCGGCCGTGTCCCTTTTTTCACCTTTGGCTTTCACAACGCCCACGGTTCCCTCTAGCCTCGCGCCGAATGAACACCTCGTGCCACCGCTTCGGACTCGCCGGCCTGCTGCTTGTGTTGAGCCTGGCCGCACCAGCGCGGGCGGCGGACACCTTCAACTCCGTCTGCCTCTCGGAAGTTCTGGCGGACAACCGGCGCGGGTTGCCGGATGAAAACGGCGGGCGCTCCGGCTGGATCGAACTCCACAACGGCGGCCCGGCCCCGGTGAATCTCAACGGCTGGTTCCTGACCGACAACCCGGCTCACCTGGCCAAATGGCGTTTCCCCGGCGTCGGGCTGCTGCCGGACAAACATCTCGTCGTGTTCGCCTCCGGCAAAAACCGCACCAACGACCTGGCCCGTCTCCACACCAGTTTTCAGCTCGCAAAAAATGGAGGCTATCA
>CANMZY010000304.1:0-4672 GCA_947502425.1 Verrucomicrobiales bacterium | reverse complement strand
CGCGCCCGCCGCACGACGAACTCGGCACGCCGACGATGTATTTTCTCATCGCCGACGAACTGCTGATCTTCGACCGCGTCGCGCAAACCATTACCGTGCTGGTCAACGCCATCATCGAGCACGGCACCACGCCGGCCGACGCCTATGAAAACGCCGTCGGCGAAATCGAGCGGCTAGTCTCGCTGCTCGAACAGCCGATCGAGCACGTTCCCGTGACCGTGCCGCCCGAAGTGCCTTCCGTCCCGTTCGAGTCGAACGTGACGAAGGAAAAGTTTTTTACCAACGTCCTCAAGGCGAAGGAATACATCACGGCGGGCGATATCATCCAGGTGGTCGGTTCGCAGCGGTTCTCGACGCCGGTCAAGGCCGCGCCGCTCGACATCTACCGCGCCGCCCGCAGCATCAATCCCTCGCCGTACATGTTCCTGCTCGAACTGGACGGCTTTGCGCTCGTCGGTGCGTCGCCGGAAATTCACGTCCGGTGCGAGGATCGGCACGTGGAAATTCGGCCCATCGCCGGCACGCGTCCGCGCGGCAAAACGCCGGAGCAGGATGCGGCGCACGAAAAGGATTTGCTGGCCGATCCCAAGGAGCGCGCCGAACACGTCATGCTCGTCGATCTCGCGCGCAACGATCTGGGCCGCGTCTGCGAGTATGGCAGCGTGCAAGTGAAGGACCTGATGAGCATCGAGCGTTACAGCCACGTCATGCACATCGTCTCGCAGGTTGAGGGGAAGTTGGGCGCAGACAAATCCACCTACGACCTGATGCGCTCCACTTTTCCGGCGGGCACGTTGAGCGGCGCGCCGAAGGTTCGCGCGATGCAGATCATTTCCGAGTTGGAACAAACCGCGCGCGGGCCTTACGGCGGCTGCGTCGGCTATTTTTCGTTCAACGGAAATCTCGACTGCTGCATCACCATTCGCACGGCGCTCATCAAGGACGGCAAAGCCTACGTGCAGGCCGGCGGCGGCTGGGTGAACGACTCCACGCCAGAAGCCGAGTTTCAGGAAACGGTGAACAAGTCAAAGGCGATGCTCAAGGCCGTGGCGCTGGCGGAAATGTTTTCCAAGATTCCGTAGCCGCCGAGGTCACGAGGCTCAAACTTTCATCGCGTGAAACTTCCGAACGCAGAACGAGTCTTGGTGCAACCTGAGAAAATCGATGACTATCTGCTCAACGCTGCCCACCCCGACAACAATGGCAAAGCCGAGCTCTTCGAGACCTTCGGCTTTCACAGCCGGGACTGGGAAACGCTGGCCAGGGCCATGTGCCAGATGGCGGCGAACGGCGAGGTGATAACGAGCTTGGAAACTTTGCATGGCGTGAAGTATATTCTCGACGCTGTGATTCGGAAGATTCCCATGGCCAGCAGCAGGCCGGTGCCGAGATAACCCAGAACCCGGCGAATCTCCGGACGATCCAGCGCAGGGAACCATCGCGTTAGCACGGGTGCGGCCAGAAGGCCCAGAGCCATCGCGTAGAACAGGAAGGAAAAGGGATGGATGGCTCAAGCCTGAGCGAAGTGCTCATGCCCGATGGTGCTAAAGACCCGGGTCATGCCACACCCCGAGCAGGGTAGACCCGTGGTGCGGTGGAACAGGCAGATATCCAGTCCGTAACGACCCTTCGCCGGGAGCAGGATGCTCAGAGCAGCGCCAGGGCAGAACCTGCGCGTAGGAGAGGATGGCGACGAGGGCGATGGCATGGGCGTATCTCTTCATAGTTTGGAATGAGGCTGCGGTGGTCAGGGGCGGGCGGCGGCGGGCGTTTTCTTTTTTGCAAAATGCACCCAGTCCAAGTCGAGCACACTACCCTTTCGCGCCGGCTCGGTGCGGGCGAGGAAGACGAGATCGTTCACACCGCCGGGGTCGGTCACGGGGATCGTGACTTCGCGGAATCCGTCCGCCGCATCGAGCGGGCCGGTCTGCGCCACGAGCGGGCCTTGCGGCGAGCCGGCGCGCGCTTCGAGCGCGACGGCGGCGAACGGGGCGAAACGGAGCGTGAGGCTTTCAATGCTGGCGAGATTGACCTTGGAAAATTTCAGCCAGCCGCCGTGCGTCAACCGCGCGACGAGGCCGTGGCCGCCTTCCATGAAATCCACGACTTCGACTCCCTGCGATGCGTCGTGCAGGGCGGCTTTGCGTTTGCGGGCGTGCAGGATGTGCTCGGCGCTGCCGCGCAGGGGCGGCAGTCCGGCGGCGCCGTTGTCCTGACAGGCGGCGGTGATGACGAAGACGCCACCGTCCTGCCTCTCGCCGCCCGCAGTGGTCTTGACCGTGCCGGTCAGGCCAGTCACCGCCGTCGCTTCGGGCGAACGCGCGAGGCCGAGGATCCAGTCCGCCATGAGCTGAGTTTCGCCGAGCGTGTGTTGCGGATGGGGCGGCATGGGGATATGCGGACCCCACACGCCGCCGCCCCCGGAGATGATTTTCGCCGCCAGCTTTTCGCGGGCAGGGGCGTCGTTCTGATATTTGCGGGCGATCTCCAGATACGACGGCCCCGCCGACTTTTCCCGCACGGTGTGGCAGGCGAAACACGTCGTGCGCTGCATCATGGCGAGGGCAGGATGGACGGCATCACCGCTGCGCGCCGCGCGATACGCGCCCTGCACGGTGACGCGCTCGGGAGCGAGGTTCCCGTCCTCGGCATCGGTGACGCGCACTTGGAAATCCACCGTCTGGCCGGGGTCGAAAAATCCGCCATTCGGCGGCGCGAGGATTTCCACCAGCGGCGCGGCGTTGCCCACGGTGATGACGGTGCGCGTTTCGCTCACTGCGCCCGCGGCATCGGTGACCTTCAGCGCCACAGTGTGCTGGCCGGGCTCGGTGAAAGTGCAGCGCGGCGCGGTTTCGGACGACGTTTTGCCGCCGCCGAAATCCCACGCGAACTTGAGCGCATCGCCATCGGCGTCGCGCGAGGCACCGGCATCGAAGCGCACCTCCAGCGGCTGTTTCCCCGCGAACGGCGACGCGGCGAGCGCGGCCACGGGCGGACGATTTCCGCGCCGGTAGCTCAGGCGCAGCAGCTGCCCGTCGGTGTTGCCGTGCCATTTGTCGCCATACTCGAGGACGAACATCGTGTGGTCCGGCGCGAACTTGATGTCCATCGGCTTGCGGAAGACAAACGGTGACGCGAACGGCTCGATGCCGACGAGTTTTCCCTCCGCCGTGAGCCGCACGACTTTGATCCAGTTGCGCGTCCATTCGTAAATGAACAGCGCGCCGTCGAAATGCTGCGGCAGCTTGAGATCGGACTTCACCGCCGCGTCGAAATGATGGAACGGCCCGGCCATCGCGGAACGCGCGCCACTGCCGAGTTCGGGAAATTCCTTCGACGCGGTCGTCGGATACCACAGCAGCGCCGGCAGCGCGGGCGGCAGTTCCTTCATGCCGGTATTGCGCGGCGAGTGGTTGAGCGGCCGCGCGGCGTCGAAGAATTCGCCGGGCTTTCCGTCGGTGCCGAGCGACCGATACGGCTCGTTCGGCCCGGTGAACATCGGATGGCCGAAATTGCCCGCCTTCGTCGCGAGGTTGAATTCATCGTAGCCCACCGAGCCGCTCCCGGGATTGGTGTTCGGCCCCACGTCGCCCCACGCGATCCAGCCCGTCTTCGGATCGACCGACGTGTGAAAGCCGTTGCGCACACCCATTGCGAAAATCTCCGGCCGACCCTGAGTCGGGTCAGTGAAAAGATTGCCGGGCGGGATGTCGTAGCCGCCGTCGGCGCGCGGACGAATGCGCAGGATTTTCCCACGCAAGTCCTGCGAGTTGCCGCTCGACCGCAATGCATCGCGCATCAAGCCGGCCGGGGAAATATCTACCGGCGGGCCGGAGATCGGCGGCGAATTGTCGCCCGTGCCGAGGATCAGATGCCCCCTCGCCTTGTCGAAGAACAGCCCGCCGCCCATGTGAATCGCGCCATGGAATTCGATCGGGTATTCGAGCAGCACTTTTTCCGAAGCAAGATCGAGCCGCCCATCCGCGCCGATGGTGAACCTCGCCAGCCGCAGCGAGTCGCGCTTCGCCGCCGGGCAGAAAAACAGAAACACATTTCCGCTCTGCGCAAAGTCCCCCGCCGCCGCCACGCCGATGAGCCCCAACTCCACGGACACCATCACCGGCACACGGCCCACCTCGATCACATCCCGCGTCGCCGCGCGCCACCGCTTGAGCGTGCCGTGCATTTCCGCGATGAGCACGTCGCCATTCGGCAGCGCGTCCATTTGCAACGGATCATGCAAGCCCGCTGCCAGCACTTCGCGCTCGATCCGTGCCGGGTCAAAGACCTCCGCCGCACGGCCGCCGAGCGCAGCCAAGAGGACCAGCGCTCCAGTCAGGAGCAGTCTGAGTCTGAGAGGTAGGTGCACGGGCAGTGGTAACCTGCACTGGCGCACGCGAATTGGGGCCAGGAACCGGAGCACGTTCCACCTCACCCGGTTCCGACCTCGCTTGGGGCGAGTCGGAACCACCCTCTCCCCCGCTAGGGCGGCGGAGAGGGCTCCTGCGGAGGGCAGGTTCATGGGAAGAAAAGCGTGCTCGTTGGCCTGTTCAGTTCGCTGAAGAGCATCGGAAAACCGACAGGAACTCGCGTTCCGGACGCTCCGTGGTTCAAGGGTCATCGATGGCGATGAAGAGGACATTGGGCCTGGCTCGTGTTGGCGGCGCGGCGT
>CANMZY010000303.1:0-4684 GCA_947502425.1 Verrucomicrobiales bacterium | reverse complement strand
CTTTGACATGGGTGACTTTACCCGCGGCGGGGCCGGAAGTCCACCGCCGGGAATCTAGGGGAAACCCGTACCGGCCGCCGCCCGGCTATTTGGCGGTTTCGACCGTGATCCGGCGTGGTTCGCTGAGGCCGATTTCGAGCAGCGTCGCGTTTTGATAGAGCTGCCAGCAATTGGTGTTGGAGGTTCCGGTGGAGCCTTTTTCCGCGCGCTGCCGGTCCAGTTCCTGTAGCGAGAGAATGTCCAGCGCCACGGGATCGGTGCTGAACCGGAGCTGGTTCAGCGCGGTCGAGTAATGGAGCCGGCCCACCTGCTCCCCCTGATACTGGCAGATGAGCGCATCGACGATGTTCAGCGCCACGCGGTCGCCCAGCGCCGGCAGCGCGTAAAGTTCCGGCACGGCGGTGGCGAGGCGGAGAGTGTCGCCGTCCAAGCGGAGGGTGTTGTCCACGCTGCCGAGGGCGAGGCTGTAGAGATGGCCGCAGACGCCGGCGGTGTTGTGGTTGAGCAGGGGGGCGATGCTGATGATTTTCGTCAGGTCGCGCGTGACAAGTTTGGAGACGAAGGATTTCCGGCCCACGGTTTCGCCCTTCCGGTTGAATTCGAGATCGCCGTACACCAACTGGCCGAGATAGGGCGACTCGTAAAAAACTTTTTCGTCCCAGCCGCTGGCGGCGGACGCCGTCGCGCGGACCCCAAGCCGGCGGGCCAGATCGACGAAGCCAGCCCGGCGCAGGTCGGCCCATTGCTTGTCCCAGATGATGATTTTTTTCGGCGGCTGGCCGGCGGCGAGCAGGCTTTTGACGACCGCCTCGACCACGGCCGGGCGGGTGCCGCTGCCGGCGCCGGGCGCGGAAAAGACTTTGATGCCGACAGTGTCCTGGGTGGAGACGAGGCTGCGCCAGGCGGCGGTGGCCGAGGTGCGCCCGGTCAGGTTGGTCAGGCCGCGCTGGACGAGGGCCGGAATTTTTTCCGGGCGCGGCTCGAAGGCGCTGGTCGCCGCGTCGTCCTGCGCGATGACGACGCGGGCGTCCGCCGGGGCGGGCCGGGCGGGTGGCGTTTGCGCCAGTGTGAGCAGAGGAAAAAAACAGCAGAGCCAGCAGATTAATCGCATTGGTGTTGTGTTCGACCGGGCGTTTCTTGACACGTCAGGGGGCGGATGCTACCACCAGCCACCATGCTGGCCATCAAAAAACTTTTCCGGAATTTGTTACAAAGCGCTGGGGCGGCCGCCGTCGTCCTGTTCGTCGGGGGTTGCACTCCACCGGGGCCGGGAGCGCTGCTGGAGGGCGCTCGGCTGCTGGAGAAGGGGAAATATTCCGAGGCGGTGGAGCAGTTGAAAATCGCCACCGAACTGATGCCGGGCAATCCGCGCGCCTGGAACCATCTGGGCCTCGCCTACCATGCCGCCGGGCAGCCGCCGCTGGCCGTGCTCGCCTATCAGCGGGCGCTGGTGCTGGACCGGAGCAACGTCGTCAACGTCGCCCACTACAATCTGGGCTGCCTGCATCTGGAGCAGAACAATCTCCCGGCGGCCATCGACGAGCTGCGGAGTTTCACCATGCTCACCAACTCCGCGTCCGCCTGGATCAAGCTCGGCACCGCCCAGCTTCGCGCGCGTTCGCCTGACGCCGAGAAAAGTTTTAACGCCGCGCTCAAGCTGCGTCCGCGTGATCCGGAGGCGTGGAACGGGCTGGGTCTTTGGCAGGTGCAGCGCGGCCGCGCGCGGGAGGCGGCGCAGATGTTCAACACGGCGGCCCTCTCCAGCCCCGGCTACGGCCCGGCCCTTTTGAATCTGGCCGTGGTTTCGCAGCAGCAGCCCGCGACCCGTCCCGACGCGCTGCAAAAGTACCGCGACTACCTTGCCTTGCAGCCGCGCCCGCAAAACTGGGAGGCGGTCAACGCCGCCGCGCGGCAGTTGGAACTGGAGCTCGCGCCGCCGCCCCGCGCCGCCGTGACCAACATGGCCGGCGGCCTGGCGCCCTTGAAAACAAACCCGGTGGCGGTCGCCGTGGTTTTGCCGCCGGTCACCGTGACCAGCGCCCCGCCGCGTGTCGCCGTGGTCACGGCGGCCCCGCCGGTGGCCGTGGTCAGCCCGCCGGTGACGACGGTGGTGTTGACGAATCGTCTGATCGCGCGTCCGTCCACGAACGACCGGGTGGCGGTGGTCACGCCTCCGCCGAAAACCAATCCGCTCGTCGTGATCAGCCCCATCCCGGCCCGGACGAACAAGCCGGGATTTTTCACCCGGCTGAATCCCTTCTCCGAAAAAGCCAGACCGGAGACCAATCCGACGCGGCCCCCGGTGCGGGTGGCCGCCCCCGGCGCGACCAACACGTTCGTTCCGGCCCCGCGTCCCGTGGTGATACCGCGCTACACGTATTTGTCTCCGGCGAAACCGGCCGCCGGCAACCGCGCCGAGGCGGAGCGCGCCTACCAGCGGGCCTGGCAGGCGCAGCAGTCGGGCCGGGCGCTGGAATCGCTGGTCGCGTTTCGTGCGGCGACGCTGGCGGACCCGGGCTGGTTCGAGGCACAATACGGTCTCGGGCTGACCGCGTATCAAGCGGGGGACTGGCCGCAGGCCTTGAGCGCGGACGAGTTGGCGCTGGCCCTGAACCCGGTTTCCACGGACGCCCGGGCCAACTTCGCGCTGGCGCTGAAGCAGGCGGGTTACCCGCGCGACGCCGCGAATGAACTGGAGAAGATTTTGCAGGCCAGCCCGAATGACGCGCGGGCGCATCTGACGCTGGGTAATTTATACGCGCAGCAGCTGGGACAGCCGAAACTGGCGCGCGAACACTATTTGAAAGTGCTGGAACTGGACCCGCGCCACGCCCAGTCCGGGCCGATTCGTTACTGGCTGGCGGCCAATCCTTGAGGCCGGGCCGGCGGGTCAGTGGATTTTCCCGACGAGGAGCAGCGCGATCCGCCGGAGGATTTCCGGCGACGGGTAGAAGGGGTCGTTCACCAAAGCCCGGGCGCGGGCGACTTTGCCGGGGCGGACGGACGGAAGTTCGCGCAAGGCGTGAAGGTTGGCATCATCATAGCTGGAGAGGCGGTGGGCCTTGCGCTGCTCGGGGTCGATTGATGATTGCTGGACTGGTCTCGGAGCCCTTCGACCTGAGTGAAGCGCCGCGAGGCTTCCTGCGGGGAGTGGTCTTCAGAGGGGACCCGAGAAGGACGCCACGCTGCTGGGCGCGGCACTGAGGGCGAGGGAACGGACGGCACTCAGCGCCGAGCAAAAAAGAGCCTGAAAACTGCGGAGCGAAGACCCCTTGGGGATGGAAGGGGGGCGAGCACTGGGGATGGGCGGGGGTTTCGGGGTTGACGCACGCCGACGGAAGCGCAGAGTGGCCACAAGTGAACTCCCCAAAGCAATTCACCCTGAACCGTTCAGCGTTCGCTTTCCAAGCTGCATGAAATTATGAAAACCAAAGTTTGCTCCCTGCTCGTTGCGGTGGCGTCGTTCGCCGGTGTTGAACAAGCCGCCGCCCAATTGCCGATCATCAGTTCTTTCAGTCAGAACGGGCTGCTGGTCTGTTCAAATCTCGCACCCAACAGCCTCGCGACAGTGGAATGGGCGTCGTCGGTGGCCGGGCCATGGCAGGCACTGGTGGCGGTGCCGGCGACCAGCAACGGCACGATTATAGCCAGCGTGCCGATGTTCTACCGCGTCCGAGGCTTGGTCCCGTCGACCAACGCCTCACCGTCCGGCATGGCGCTGATCCCGGCGGGAGCGTTCACGATGGGCGACACGCTGGATGGAATGAGTGACGCGGTGCCGACCAGCGTGAATGTGTCCGCCTTCTACATGGACACGAATTTGGTGAGCAAGGCGCAGTGGGATGAGGTTTACGCGTGGGCGATTACCAACGGGTACAGCTTTGACTATGCCGGATCGGGGAAGGGGGCGAATCATCCGGTGCAGACGATCACCTGGCACGATTCCGTGAAGTGGAGCAATGCGCGGAGTGAGAAAGAAGGGAGTGCGCCAGCTTACTACACAGCTGCGGGATTAACGACGGTGTATCGGGGTGGGCAACTGAGTCCCACGGTGAAGTGGAATTCAAAGGGCTATCGGTTGCCGACGGAAGCGGAGTGGGAGAAGGCGGCGCGAGGCGGATTGAGCGGTAAGCGCTTTCCGTGGGGGGACACGATTAGCCGAAGCCAGGCGAACTACCTCGGAGACACTGGCTACAGCAACGATTTGGGGCCGAACGGCTTCAACCCAGCGTATGAGATTGGAGTCCAGCCCTACACGAGTCCGGTGGGATCGTATGCGCCCAACGGGTATGGGCTGAATGACATGGCCGGGAATGTGTTTCAGTGGTGCTGGGATTGGTATGAGACGCCGTATGCAGGAGGGAGCGACCCGCACGGACCTGTCGGGCCGTTGAGCGACCGTGTGTTGCGCGGCGGCAGTTGGGGCTTCAGCGCCAACTGGGCGCGTTGCGCCAACCGCGGCGGCGACTACCCGGTCAACGCCAGCAACCTCATTGGCTTTCGGTGTGTGAGGGGGCTTTAATTTTTGCTCTTTTACTCTTTTACCCTTTTGCCAGCCCCGCGCAGCGGCGGAATTTTTTGAGGAACTTGACATGACTGAAAGCGAAGTCGCGTCAGGATCGGTGCTGGCCATGGCAGACCGCGACCTGGAGCCGTTGTGGCAGGAGATTGCGGAGATTTAGGG
>CANMZY010000302.1:0-4709 GCA_947502425.1 Verrucomicrobiales bacterium | reverse complement strand
TGATGCCGTTGAGTTTCGGCCCGGACATCACGAGCAAAGCGCCGATGTCTTTTCAGGCCATGATCTCGATGGCGTCGTAGGCTTTTGTGTCGGGGGGGCAGACTTGTGTGCTCTTGTGCCGGAGGATCGCGCCGATGTTGCCGGGTGGGTGTCATAAAGCATCACTGCTCCTTTCCGCGCCTGGTTCTAGGTGCCCTCTGCCCTGCCCTACCCCGTCGCGGTCGCCGCCATGCTGCGCGCCAGTCCGTCGGTCACGGTGCGGCATAGGCGGATTACTTCGCCCGCGCCTTCGTGCCTGAAGGCCAACAACTGCTCTACTACGTTCAGGAATATCACGCCGTCCCCACGCTCAAGCATGTCATCGCGGAGAAGTCGCTGGATGTCCCGGCGGCCGTGGCACTGGTAGAATTTCTGCTGAGCGCCAGCCAGTTTCTGCTCGGCTTCGACCTGGTGCATGGCGACCTCAAGCCGGAGAACATCCTTGTCTTGAAACGCGGCGACACGCTGGATTTTAAGCTCATCGACTTCGGCAGCATTAGCGAGATTTTCTCCGTGAACTCGCGCGCCGGCACGCCGAGCTACCTGGCTCCGGAACGGTTTCACGCCGCGCCCATTCCGGAGCGGACGGAGATTTACGCGCTGGGATTCATCCTGCACGAGGTGTTGACCCGCGCCTATCCCAACGGCGAGATCGAGCCGTTTCAAACTCCGGTCTTCACCGCGCGGAAGAAGCCGGGGTAGTTGAATCCGAATCTTCCGCCGTGGCTCGAGTTGGTCATCCTGCGGGCCATCACCGTCAAGCCGGAGGAGCGCTACCTGCATTATTCCGAGATGAAGTTTGAACTGGAAAATCCGGTGAAGGTGAATCCGTGGTTTCAACGAAGCGCCCCGTTGCTGGAGAGGAATACCCTGCTCTTCTACAAAATTGGGTTTTTCATCCTGCTCGCGCTGAACATCTATCTGGTGCTGCGGCTGGTTTACAGATAGCCGGGCGACCCCGCCCAGGTGCGGCCACTTCAATCAGGAATCCGGGCTTCGCCGTTTGACCTGCGGGTTTATCGTAAACCCCCAAAGGTGGGGCGGGCAGTCCTCTCCCCGCCGCAGTGTTTGGAAATGCCCGGCACTGTGAGCCGCCCGGCGGCGCGCGTTCTCGCCTCAAAAAAAACCGGAGCCACTGGCGCGGCTCCGGCCTTTTTTCCTTCCGACCCGGTGGCCTGGCGCCACCAATATTTTTACGAGCAGCCGAGGCTTTCGCCACAGTTGAGACATTTGTAGCAGGCCCCGTTGCGCACGGTGATGTGGCCGCACTTGGGGCAGCTCGGCGCGTCCAACTGGTTCACGAAACCCGAGGTGATGGATTTCGCGGAGCCGTTGCCCGGATAAGAGCCCGCCGGCTTGAGGCTGATGACCGTGGCGTCCTCGGCCAGCGGGAGGTCGGTGACGGGGCGGTTGACCTTGAGCTTTTCCGCTTCGGCCAGTCCGGGGATGGCCAGTTCGCGCTGTGGTGAGGTGGGCGAGGTGGCTTCGCGGTAGCCGGGCACGAACTGGCAGGCGAGCCAGCGGAAGACGTAGTCGGTGATGGAGGTGGCCTGGCGGATGTCCGGATTCTTGGTGAAGCCGCTCGGCTCGAAGCGCTGGTAGGCGAATTTTTTGACAAGGGCTTCAAGGGGCACGCCGTATTGCAGGGCCATGCTGGTCAGAGTGCCAATACTGTCCATGAGGCCGCCGATGGTGGAGCCTTCCTTGGCCATGGTGATGAAGAGTTCGCCGGGCTGGCCGTTCTCGAAGAGGCCGACCGTGAGGTAGCCCTCGTGGCCCGCGATGTCGAACTTGTGATTGAGCGCGTGGCGGGTCTCGGGGAGACGGCGGCGGAGCGGCTGGGTGGGCGCGGCTTTGAGGCGCGCGACTTCGAGTTCCAGTTCGGTGACACGGCTGGTGAAGTTGGTGTCGGTGGGGCCGGTCACCACGGTGGCGGCCGTCTTGTCGCCGCCTTCGTTGGTGCGTTTGGTGTTGAGCGGCTGGGAGCGCTTGGAGCCGTCGCGGTAGATGGCGACGCATTTGAGGCCCATTCTCCACGCCTGCAAGTAGGTGTCGCGCACGTCGGCCACGGAGGCGTTGTTCGGGAGGTTGACGGTCTTGCTGATCGCGCCGCTGATGAAGGGCTGGGTGGCGGCCATCATTTTCAAGTGGGCCATGTAGCCGATGCTGCGCTCGCCTTTGTGGGCCTTGAACGCGCAGTCGAAGACTTCGAGGTGTTCGGGTTTCACGCCGCTGGCGATGGTCGCGCCGTTTTCCTGCACGTCTTCGATGGTGTCGTGCTTTTCGACGTGGGCAATGATGGCGGTGATCTGGCTGGGCGAGTAGCCGAGGCGACGGAGACCTTCGGGCACGGTGCGGTTGACGATCTTCAACATGCCGCCGCCGGCGAGAAGCTTGTATTTCACGAGGGCGATGTCGGGTTCGACGCCGGTGGTGTCGCAGTCCATGAGGAAGGCGATGGTGCCGGTGGGTGCGAGGACGGTGACCTGGGCGTTGCGGTAGCCGTGCTGGCGGCCTTTGGCGAGCGCGCCGTCCCAGGCTTTGCGGGCTTCGTCCTTGAGGTAGTTGAACTCGGCGCTGGGCTGGATTTGCTCAACGGCGTCGCGGTGCTGCTGGATGACGCCGAGCATGGAGGCGACGTTGTCCTTGGCGACAGTTTTTTCCACGCCGGAGCAGCGCGCGTCTTCGTAGCCTTTGAAGGCTCCGAGTTGCGCGGCGATTTCAGCAGATTGTTCGTAGGCGTGTCCGGTCATGATGGCCGTGAGCGCGCCCGCGATGGCGCGTCCGCCGTCGCTGTCATAGGCAAGACCGTAGCTCATGCAGAGGGAGCCGAGGTTCGCGAAACCGAGGCCGAGGGTGCGGAAGATGTGGGAGTTTTCCGCGATGGCCTTGGTCGGATAGCTGGCGTTGTCCACGATGATTTCCTGCGCGGTGATATAGATGCGCGCAGCGGCCTTGTAGCGTTCCACGTCAAAGGTGCCGTCGTCTTTCTTGAACTTCATCAGGTTCAGGGAGGCGAGATTGCAGGCGGTGTTGTTGAGGAAGACGTATTCGCTGCAAGGATTGGTCGAGTGAATCGGCTCGGTGCCTTTGCAGGTGTGCCATTTCTGAATGGCCCCGTCGTATTGCAGGCCGGGGTCACCGCAGAGGTGGGTGCCTTCGGCAACTTTATCGAGGAGGGTGCTGGCGTCTTTCTTGTGAAGAGGTTTGCCGGTCTGCACGGCGCGGGTCCACCATTCCTTGCCGTCGATGGCGGCCTGCATGAATTCGTCGCTAACGCGGACGGAAAGGTTTTCGTTCTGATACATGACGCTGCCGTAGGCGTCGCCGTTGTAGGAGCCGTCGTAGCCCTGCTCGATGAGCGCCCAGGCCTTCTTTTCCTCCTTCTGCTTGGCGTCGATGAATTCCTCGATGTCGCCATGCCAGTCGCGCAGGGTGTTCATCTTGGCGGCACGGCGGGTTTTGCCGCCGCTCTTCACGACGTTGGCGACCTGGTCATAAACTTTCAGGAAGCTCATCGGGCCGCTGGGTCGTCCGCCGCCGGAAAGTTTTTCCTTGCTGCTGCGGATGGGCGAGAGGTCGGTGCCGGTGCCGGAGCCATATTTGAAGAGCATCGCCTCGCTGTAGGCGAGGTGCATGATGTTCTCCATGTTGTCCTCGACGGACTGGATGAAGCAGGCGCTGCCCTGAGGATATTCGTACTGAGTCTTGGCGCGCTCGGCTTCGCCGGTCTTGCGGTTGTAGAACCAGTTGCCTTTCGAGGAGTTTTTACCGGTGCCGTACTGGTGGTAGAGGCCGACGTTGAACCAGACGGGGGAATTGAACGCGCCGTATTGGTTCACGCACAGCCAGGTCAGTTCATCGTGAAAAATTTCCCCCTGCTCCTTCGTGAAGTAGCCGTCGCGGATGCCGAAGTCGGCGATAGTGCGGCAGACGCGGTGGATGAGCTGCTTGACCGAGGTCTCGCGTTCCGGCGTGTGCTGCTCGCCGTAAAAATATTTCGACACGACGACCTTCGTCGCGAGCACCGACCAGGACTTCGGCACTTCGACGTTCTCCTGCTTGAAGATCACCTTGCCGGCGTCATCAGTGATTTCGGCGGTGCGCCTGTCCCATTCGATCTGGTCGAACGGCTTGACTTTGGCGTCGCTGAAAACGCGCCCGAAGCGGAGTGTTTTTTTGGCGGCGGTAACGGAGCCTTTGACCGCGCGGGCGGCGGTGGCGGAGGCCGGCCGGCGACGGGCCTGAGCGGGTGCAGACGGCAGAACTTGATCGCGAGCGTCAATCATGATGTATCCCTTTCGATTAAACTGGTTGCTTGGTGGCGGACTTAAAAATCTGGCCGGCTCGGCACACGCCGAATCGGACGGTTATAACAGTGCTTCCTCGCTTTCTGCTGGTGTTCCGAGCGGTCTCCGAACCATCTCAACACCCCATAAGTGGGGGAGCGGTCGAGAAAATAGCACCACCTATTGTGGCGACAAGAAGATTTTTTAAAAAAAGTTGCTGAAAGGTTATGGGGCGGGGATCAGCCTGAAAAAGCCCGAGAAAGAAGGTCGTTTTCCCGGTTTGCGAACAAGTTCGGCGGCGGCTGTGAACAACCTTCGAACGGGTCCCCTGCCCTCGCAAACAATTTAGCGACCCGCTTTTTTTGCGCTGCGATCTCGATT
>CANMZY010000301.1:0-4711 GCA_947502425.1 Verrucomicrobiales bacterium | reverse complement strand
GGTGCCGGTCAGCAGGAGTCCGAGCGAGCCGGTCACGTCCATCTCCTCGTAAATTCGCGCGCTGGCGGTCGAGCGGTTGGTGGTGGCGGGCGCGTTCCAGGCCGGCGTGCCGGCGGGCGCGGCGCGGCGGGCGATCTCGGTGCCGTTGAGATAGGCGACGAAGCCGTCGTCGTACTGCATGCGCAGGGTGAGTGTGGAATAGACGGCGGGATTGGTGACGCCAAAGGGCAGGCGGATGGAGGCGGCCGCATTCTTGTTGAGCATTTTTGTTTGCACATCTGTCTTGATGTACTGGCGGAGACTGCCGCCGCCGTTGCCGCCGCTGCCGGTGGGGAGGGAGTTGACCGCGAGGCCGCCACTCGCCGTGTCGCCCAGCAGGCGGAAGGTTGAATTGAATCCCCCAAGACTGCCGGGCGCAGCGAAGGCTTCGGCCGACGCGCCGCCGCCGCCCTCAAAGGTCACGAGTCGTAACGAGTAATCGCCCGCCGCCAGGTTGAACGTGGCCAGCGTGTCGCTGGCTCCGCGTCCCGATGGATATTCGAATGAGTTCGCGCCGATGGTCAGGCGGAAACCGTCGTCACTGTTCACGCCGAAGGTGTAGAAGCCAGAGGTGGGAATGGTGATGATGCCCGTCGCCTCAATGACGAAATTGTTATCGTCCTGGCCAATGACAAAGCCGGGGAAAGGGAAATCACCGCCAAAATTGCCGGCGCCGCCGGTGCTCAAATAGTTAATCACCCCGCGCGTCTCGGTGAAGACGGCCGACTGCATCGCCGGCATGGCCAGCACGGTGTCGGCCGTGGCGAGATCGCCGATGCCGACATTGGCGCGGATGTTTTTGACCGAGAAACCAGCGACGTAGGTTTCGTAGCCGACGCCGTTGGTGGCGTTGAGCCAGACGGCGTCATGAATGTCCTGCGTCACCACCGGGGTCAATACCACCGACGGCGTGGCCGAACTTCCGATGCTGCTGCTCTGCATGCGGACGTAAAGATTGGTGGCAGCGAAGGTGGGCCGGTACCAAAAACTCAGGGTGCAGGTCTGGCCGTTGGTGACGCCGGGGATGTCCTTGTAGAGGACGCGGGTCAGTCCGAAGCTGGAGTTGTTGGTGCTGATGATGTGCAGGCTGTTGCTGCCGGAGTGGGCGTTGCTCGAGGTGATGAGGCTGTTGGCGTGGTAACTCCCGACGCTGGTAAAGAAGTTGGTGAGCAAAGGCGAACCGGCCAGGGGAGTCTCGAAGTTGCCGTTGACAACCAGGTTGGTGCCGGCCTCGGCGTTGGTGCCGTTGGAGAGAAAGAGATCGTCAAGGTAAACGTCGCCGACATCGCCCAGGTAGATGAGAATCCGGGCGGGGTTGCCCACCTGGCCGGTCATCGAGACAAAGCGCAAGTTGTAATTGGTGCTGCCCGGAATGAACGTGCCGGACATGTCGAAGTCCGTCGCCGTCCATGTCGTCCCGAGCGCGCCGCTGGGGGCGACGAACACACGCGCCGGCCCGGAGTTGGACAGCAGCTTGGTGACCTGGAGATCTTGGCCGATGCCATAGGAGACGTTTTGAATCTGACCCGGGAACTGTGGTGCAAACTCGTTCGCGACGGTTGCGCCATCGGGATGCACCAGCGCAAGGTATTCACCACCCGCGCTCAGGGTGAAGTTGGCGTGCAAGGGCGCGCCTGGCACCGCGCGGTTTTTGTTCGAGGCGAAGACGATCACGAAACCGTTGGGCGCAATGTTGGTGGCGGGGAGGCGCCACTTGGTGAGATTGGCGATGCTGTCGGTGAGGAACCAGCCGTCGAGGTTGACGGTGGTGATGCCGGAGTTGAAAATCTCGATCCAGTCGGGGTAGGTGCCGTCCTCGTCCTGCAGGCCGCCGTTGTTGCTGGCCACAAACTCCGTGATGGTGACGGTTTCGGCGGCGGGGGTTGGAGCGGGCGCTCCCAAAAGGGCGGCCAGGACGGTGCAGAACAGAATGCTTCGGTTGATGGTGATCATGTGCAAAAATGGATGAGCTACTGTGCGCAAAATTAACGGAACGTCGATGAAACATTCCACAAATCAGCCAGCGTCTGCAACGGGGAATGGCCGGTGAAAAGCCCCGGTTCTGAGCCGGATTGCCTAGAGATAAAGCCCCAAAAACTCCTTCCGCAATTCCGCCTCGCGGCCTGGCACACGCCGGCGCAGTTGTTCGACGCGCATTGCGCCGTGCTGGAAGCGGCGTTTCGGGAAGGCGGGCATGTCGAGGCCGGTGATGGCCTTCACGCCGCGCGCGACGATCTCGCCCTTGAGCGCGTAAAGTTTTTCGACCGACATCCCGGTGAGCGCGGTGAAGGGAATGCCCTCGGCCACCTCGATGACGTTGGGCCGGGTGAACGGACTGAAACCCGAAAAGCCGAAATGTTTTGCTGGCGCATAGGTGCGGGCGTAGCTGCGCGAGAGGCCGCCGCTGTAGGTGAGCGAGTGTTTAATTTTTCCGACGCCCCAGCCTTCCTGATAAAGCATCGCGTTGCCCACCACGCTGCGGATGGTCAGTTCGGGATTTTCCTCGATGGGATAGTCCTTCAAATTTTCATCACCGCCGTCGCCGTCGATCAGGTGCTTCCACTCTGGGTAACGCGCGCGGATGCCGCGACAAAGCGTGAGACCCATCGACGCGCACTCCACGTCGAGCGGCTTGTAGTCTTCCAAAACGCGGATGGTCTCGGCCACGTCGAGCGTGTCGAGATCGGCCTCGATCGCCTCCAGAAAAAGCCCGAGGCCGAGCTGATCGAGAAATTGCCGCGCCTGCTGCAGGTCGGGGCCGTCGCCGAAATTCAGGGTGAACGCCTTCAAGCGCGCCGGACTCAGGCCGAGTTTTCGGAGCACATGACAGGTCGTGACGAAAACCGCGCCGCTGTCGATGCCGCCGGAAAAGCAGACGCCGACCGGTTCCTGCGCCGGAATAGCCCGCAGCCATTTCGCGATTTCGTCGGCCAGCGCGCCGATGTAGCGGCGGCCGATTTCATCGAGATCGGTCGGGAGCGAGTTGCGTTGCGGAGTGAAAAAGCGCGTGTAGGTCGGATCGGGATCGGGGCAGCCGATGAGCTGCAGTTCGATGATGTGATGTGCCGGCACCATGCGCGTGTAGCTCGGATGAAACTGTCCGGCCAGGCCTTCGCGTTCGAGCTGTGCGTGCAGGGCGTCGATGCGGTCGGCGACGATGAGGGCGGGGCCGGCGGCGCGCTTGGCGAGGAAATAGCGCAACGGGCGGTCGAGGGAGCGGGCGAGGCGGACGGTCTTGCCATCGCGGGCGAGAAGGGCGAAGGAGCCTTCGATCTCGCGCACGGCCTCGGGCCGGCCCGACAAGACGCGGGCACGGGCCTCGTCCACGGTCATGTTGTAAATCTGGTTGGCGGTCGGGTCGGTGAGATCGACCACGCGTTCGATGTATTCGTCCATAAAATCAGTTAGAATTTTTCCAGATGATAAGGAGCAGACCGGCCGTTGGCAATCGCGGCCACACGGCACGAACCGTTCAGGGAGGCGCAGGCTCTCGGAAGGCGGAATAGTTTTTCACCCGCCGGCCCGTCGTCGCTGTGCAAATTTAGCGCAGCCTGACCCGCAGAAACTGTGGCCAGTAAAGCCGCGCGTCATCCAGCACTTGCCGGAAATTCATCGTGTTCGCCACGTAGGTCACGACCAGTTCGTCCGGCGATTGCGCCAGCGTTGGGTGAGCCTTCGCCGCGTAGCAAAACGTATTTTTGTTTGTCTCCGGGCACTGATAAATCACGACCGACTGGCTCCACGGTCCCGCCGGCGCGCTCGCCGTTTTCAGGCGGATGTTTCTGGAAAGGCTGTTCTCCGTATAGACCGCGACGTATTGTTTCAAGGCCGGCTGCCACGAAACTGAATACTCATTGGCCACGCCCGCGCCGAGGGCGGTGGCGTCGTCCGCGTTTTTGCTCCACTCACCCTTTGCGTAAAACCGCCACTCACCGAAATCGGACAGCTTCTCCTCCGGCACGCGCGCCAGCAGCATGGATTTGCCGACTGGTCGGCTGGGTCGCGCGCCGTAGATGTAAACAAAACCATCCGCCTTGAGCACCGCCGAGCCGAACAGTCGTTCTTCATCCGGTGCGAACGCCGCACCCAGAATTTTTTTCTGCGTCACCTTCCATTGCGGCGGCGGCGGGGCGAGGGGATTCGAGACGTGCCCCAGCCAGGCGCCCGTCGTCTTGAATCCAAAGGCTCCGCTGTTCTTGGTTTTCTCGATCTGCATCAAAAACAGGAACAGACCTTCTGGCGTCATCACTCCGTCGTAAATCCAGAACCATCCTTTGCCATCCTCTGGCGTGATGAGCGCCGCTGGTTTGCCAGCGGGCGAGGTGCTGTAAAAGAATTCGACCTTGGCGTTGGCCGGATCGAACCCGCGTTGCACGGCCACGGAATTGTTGACCATCGTGACGTTGCGCCTTTTGCCACCGCGGACTTCGCCAATCCAGGTGTCGCTGTAAAGCCAGACGGTGACGTCGTTCGTCAGCGTCACAGCATAGGCCCCGTCCCCGCCGACCCAGCCGTTGGTCGGGCGAAAGAGTTGATCGTACTGGGGAAAATTTTCCGCCTTGAATTCTGCTGCGGGCAAGCCGGCGGCCAGTGTGGTCACGGCCAGGGCAAGGCCGAACCATGATTTCAAATTAATGAGAATCCGCCAGTTCACGCCTTGATGCCCAGTTCC
>CANMZY010000300.1:0-4719 GCA_947502425.1 Verrucomicrobiales bacterium | reverse complement strand
CGGCCACCGGGATCGTCGCTCCCCTGCGAATGCTCAACGCTCTCGCCACCTCGATGCCGTCCTTGCGCGCGCGCTATGCCACGCACCAGGCCTACAGCGAGGCCAGCGTGGCGGACGTGATCGGGCCGCCGCTGGCCCGGGCGCGCGAAGTCCGCGCCAGCACCATGGCCTCGATGGTGTTTCTCAATCGCGGCACCAATTTCAGCGCGCTGGAACTGCCGCTGGAGGCGCAGGTCGCGCCGGTCTTCTCGGTGAACGTGGCCGACGTGGACGGCGACGGGCACGAGGATGTTTTTCTCAGCCAGAATTTTTTCGCCACGCGCCCGGAAGTGCCGCGCCTCGACGCTGGTCGCGGCCTGTGGCTGCGCGGTGATGGCACCGGGAAATTGCGCGCGCTGTCGGGCCAGGAATCCGGCGTGAAAATTTACGGCGAACAGCGTGGCGCGGCCCTGGCGGATTTTAACGAGGACGGCCGGATCGATCTGGTCGTCACACAGAATGGCGCGCCGACGCGGCTGTTTCAAAATGTCACCGCCCGGCCCGGCCTGCGCGTGCGTCTGGCCGGTCCGCCCGGAAATCCTGACGGCGTTGGAGCCGTGCTGCGTTTGCAATCCGGCCCGCGCCCGGGCCCCGCCCGCGAAATCCACGCCGGCTCCGGCTATTGGTCGCAGGACGGCGCGGTGCCGGTCATGGGCGGCACCGAGCGCCCGACCCAGATCGTGATCCGCTGGCCGGGCGGTCAAATCACCACCACGGAAATCCCTGCCGGCGCCCGCGAGATCACCGCGCCGGCGCCCAAGCCCTGAAGCCGCGTTCTGTAAAAAACCCCGGCGCTGGGGCGCAGGCCAAATGCTTGTCGTCCGGGCGTGATCCTTCAGCATTGCAGCAGGAGTGAAACGCCCACTCTCTCCATGAACCAAAAGGTAGGGCGAGACTCTGTCGAGCCGATTTTACCGCCGCCATCGGTGCGGGGTGTGATTAAAAGCGGGTGAGGGCAGTTTCCTTGCGGAGCGCCGGTCTGTGCCCGGCTTAGAGAGTTTCCATAAATTATGTATCTTTCTACTGGTGGGCGGTTCTAGCAGGATGAGGGCATGAAAGCCATTCCCGTCGCGGTGCGCGAACGCATCGTCAAACTCTACGACCAAGGCAAAGGCACGGCTGAGATCGCGGCCAGCTTCGGCTACTGCGTCGCCGCCGTGCGCCGCGTGCGCCAGCACTTCAAAGCCCGCGGCACGCTGGAACCGCAAACTCACCGTTGCGGCCGCAAGTCTCTCCTGACCGCCACCTGCAAGACCCGCCTGCAACGACTGCTCGCGCGGCGTCCGGACGCCACGCTGGCGGAAATGGGCGCGCCGTTTGACCGCCCCACTTCCACCATGGACCTGTGGTTAAACCGGCTGGGCTGGAGCTGTAAAAAAAACGCGGCCCGCCGCCGAGCAGTCCCGGCCCGACGTGGCGGAGCAAAGAAGAGCGTGGCCGCAGCAGCTGGCGGGCGTGCCCGCCGCCCGGCTGGTCTTCGTGGATGAAAGCGGGGCCCACACCCAGATGACCCGGCGCCACGGGCGCAGTCCGATCGGGCAGCGGCTGGTCTGTCCCGTGCCGCACGGGCATTATCGGACGACCACGCTGATCGCGGCCGTGCGGCTCGACGGGCCGCGGGGCCCTTGGTTGTTTGACGGGCCGATGAATGGCGAACTGTTTTTGGCCTAGGTGAAACAGGGGCTGGTGCCGGGGTTGCAACGGGACGACGTGGTCATCCTCGACAATCTGGCCAAGCACAAGGTGGCGGGCGTCCGGGAGGCCATCGAGGCCGACGGGGCGCGCTGGAGTATCTGCCGCCCTATTCGCCGGACCTCAACCCCATTGAAAACCTGTGGAGCAAGGTGAAACAGAGGATCAAAAGCCGTGCGCCGCGCACGGCCCGCCAACTCTGCAAGGCCACCGGGGCCGCCTTCGTCACGGTCACTCCCGAAGACTGCCACGGCTTCTTTTTACATGCCGGCTACGCTACATGATTGATATAAACTCTCTAGCTTGAGATGATCCTTCTCAGATACGCCCCCCAAAAAAACCGCAATGAATTAAGTTTTTTAATCAGCGTCTAGTTTTTTCAACACAAACCAGAAGCCCCGCTTCATCAGTCGGGAAAATCGAAAGACCAAAAAATGATCACCACCACCCTTTGGAAGCACGCCGCCTTGACGGCGTTGCTGGCGGGCCTCGGCCTGATTTCACAGACCGTCCGCGCGGATTACGCCTCCTACATTTCCAGCACCAGCCCGGTGGGGTGGTGGGGCTTTAACGAAACGGGGGGAACCAACTTGCCGAGGACGATCGACAAATCCGGCGCATACGGTGCGGCTAACAACCAAGACGGCGGCAACTTGAATCTGACCTACCAAGGTGCTGGCGTAAACTCATTGTCCGATCAGCCCGGTTACGTCACCGGCTCAGCCAACCGCGCCACGTACTTCGATGGAACCGGTGCCTCCGGCGCTTACGCCCGTGGAATATCTCCATATGACCTCAACATCACTGGCGCCATCTACCGTTACGAACCGAACGGCTTCTCCGTTGAGGTCTGGGTCAAGACAGATGGTCTTCTCGTAGTTGACTCTGAACGTTTTATTTCCACGCGGGAGTTTGGCCTAGGGTTTGAAGCCGGCAATGGTGGAAGTTTCGGCCGGCTCCATTTCACGACATTTGGCAAGATCGACTATTTTGGTGGCCAGATGCCGAAGGATGGCAAATGGCACCAAATCGGAGTCACTTTCGACGGCAATAACACAGTTTCATTTTTCGTTGACGGCCTGCCCGCTGGCGTCAGCTCCGGAGGGAACACCGGAATTAGAACCGCCCTTTCTCCTGGTGCCAACAGCATAAACATCACTCATCGCAACACGGATGCTCAGCATTTCAAAGGTTGGGTTGATGAAGTGGTCATCTGGGATCATCAGCGCACCGCCGCCGATTTCGCCGCCAGCTACGTGGCCGCCATTCCACCGCACCAGGGCTACGCCGTGAACTTCGCCGGAACCTACGCGCCTCCACCGGCCATCGGAGCACCGATCAACGTCACCGGACCGCTCGGGCCGGGCCACGCCCACGTCTCCACCTGGAACAATATCAGTCTCGGCCGCTCGGTGAACGCCGGCAGGATGATCGATCAAGACCATGCTCTCACCGGCGCCAACGGCGCCCCGACCAACACCTTCCACATTCACCCGGGCAACCCCGACGGCGGCAACGATGGCGGACCCTCGGCCTCCCAGACCAATGACTTCCTACGCCTCTTCGGGGGCAACATCCGGCTCGGCGACGTGCACTTTGACATCAGCATGACTCCCACCTTTGCCACCTACGACCTCTACGTATACGGCAACGGCGGGAAAAACTACACTCTCACCACCAACGGCGTGAGCTACGGCACGAAAGGCACCGCCGGTCCCAACGGCACCTACTTCTATGAGGGCAATAATTTCGTCCTGTTCACCAATTGCAGCGGACCGTTCGTCCTGCGCGCGGCGGACTCCATCACCGGATTCTCCGTGGTGGGACCTGAAGTTCCCGGCGTCCCCTATCAGCTCCTAATCACCTCGATCACCTACAACGCGAATCAGGACCGACTGACGCTCAATTGGGATTCCGAACCCGGCGCGATCTACACCGTCGAGAACACCCAAAACCTGGCGGACTGGGACAACTTAACTACGGGCATTCCATCCGGCGGTCCCACGACTACCCGCGTGCTCGATTTCCCGGAGCCCGGGACCTATTATCGCATACGCAAAGAGTAAGCTGAACGGAAAAAATCCGCTTCCGAGCAAAATTCCTTGCAGTCAGTCATCGACAAGCCGCTCGAGGTCATCCTGAGCACGGCGGCGCCCGTGTGTGGTGGTTATTTGAACAACCCTTCTACCACATGGCTTCACGCCAAACGATGCCTTATTCAACTTCGGTTTTCGAGTTTCACCGCGACCGGGCGGGGCCGATCGTGCCGCCTTCGACGAACTCGGCTTTGGTGAGGGTCTGGCGCGTGTCGGGGTGGCCGTTGGCGACGTTGGCCGCCCAGCGCACGACGCGGCGGACCACCGGGCGGTAGTCCCAGCGGATGTGGGCGACCGAGGGTTCGCACCAGGCGAAGTGCGGGTCGTCGTCGGTGCAGACCAGCGAGACGTCGTGCGGCACCCGCAGCCTCCGCCCGGTCACAAAGTAGAGCGCCGCGTTGAAGAGAAACGCCTCGTCGAGAATCAGCGCGGTGGGCGGCGTCACCGTAAACAGATTCGTCAGGCACGCCAGAAATCCCGCCTTGCTCTCCTGCCAGTCCGGCAGGTTGTAGGTGCCCGTCTTCATGCCTTGGGCCGCCAACTCGTCGAGGAAGGCGCGCTCGGGAAGCCCCGGCTGCGGCCACCGTCGCTGCCGGCGACACAATAACGAGATCGACCGATGGCCCCGCGCGATCAACCGGCGGGTGACGGCGACAAAGGCCGCCGCCTTGTCCGGTCCCACGGCCGCGATCGGCAGCCCCTCCCGGCGGCCGAACAGGGCGAAGGCCGGCGTCGGCTGCCGGGAAAACCATTCCACAATCTCGCGCGCACCGGCGACGACCACCCAGGCATCCGCCTCCGTCCGCCTGACGAAGCGGGCGACGCGCTCGGTGTCCATGTCGAGGTCGATCAGGGTCTTTGTGGCACCGAACGGAACGTGGCCCGCCTCCTC
>CANMZY010000299.1:0-4777 GCA_947502425.1 Verrucomicrobiales bacterium | reverse complement strand
GTCCAGTTTTTTGAGATGCTGACCACGGCGCGCAAGCAGGCGGTTGATCAGGAACTGGGCGCCCGTTTGGGCAAGACCGAGCAGGTTCTGGTCGAAGGCAAGCCGGACGCCAGACTGGCCGCGGCCATTGACCAGGTCACCCAGAACAAGGCGATCGGTGCGGTGGGTGCGCAGGATCAAGCCCTCGTCATCCTGCGGAAAGCCGAGAAAATTCTCTCGGAAGAAGTCACGTCCGACCTCGTGAGCGAACTGGCCCGCATCCTGGCCGCCGAAAAGGATCTCCACCAGGACACCAAGCAGGCGGAGGCCGCGGTGTTTCAGGCGGAGAAATCGCAATTCGAAGCCCGCCAGATCGGGGTCGGCAACATGCTCGAGAACGCGATCAAGAATTTCGTCCCCAGCCTCGCCGAAAAGCTGTTCCCACCTGCCACGCCGCCGGCGACTCCCGCGGTCCCGACCTCCACGATCCCACCCGTCTCCGCCGAACTCGCCACCTCGCTCACCGACGCGAACAAAGCCGTGGCTGTCGCAGTCACCGAATTGAATGGCGGCAAACAGGCTCCGGCAGTGGCCGCGGAACTTGCCGTCATCACGGCCCTCGAAAAAGCCCTCGCTCTGGCGAAAGTGGAACTTGGAACCGAAGTGCCCCCCGTCGAGGTCGGTGAAATCACCCTGGCAGATGTCGGCGAACCCGCTGAGGGCGGTGACAGTGAGGCCGGCGAAGGGGCCGAAGCCGCAGGGGAAGGTCAAGGGGAAGGTCAAGGGGAAGGTCAAGGAGAGGGACAAGGCCAAGGGGAGGGAAAAGGACAGGGAAAGGGACAGGGAAAAGGACAAGGAAAAGGGAAAGGCCCAGGCAAGGGAACACCCACTCCCTTCGCGGGCGACCCGAAGGATCTCGAAGAAAGTTACGCCGCTGGGAAAACGGAAATTGACGGGCGCGGCGGGGATGTGAATCGCAAAGGTCACATGCTCGACTCGCTCTCGCGCCGTAATCGCTCGGCGGCCATCCAAAACTTCGTCCAGCAACTGCCTCCCGAATTCCGGCAACAAGTCGCCGAATACTACGAAACACTCGCCGAATGAAATCTTACCCATTCACCAAAACCCTCGTCGCAACGCTGACGGCCGTGACTTTCATCGCCGCCCCGGTCCAGTCGGTCCGGGCGCAGAGCGATGAAGGCGGCGAGCAAGTCGTGGGCGTGGCGCGCCTGACCCCGGAAGTCCGTGCCTCCATCACCAAGGGCTTGGATTATCTCGCCAAGGAGGGCGTCCAGAAAGCCGACGGAAGCTGGGGCGGTGGGCAGAATGACGTGGCGGAAACGTCCATGGCCCTCATGGCCTTCATGCTGAAAGGCTACATCCCGGGACGCGGTGGCCGCTACGGCGTGGTCATGGAGAACGGCCTCACCTACCTCATCAACAAAGGCAAAGCCCAACGCGGGTTTCTGGGAACTCCCAACAACCACGCCGGCATGTATGAGCACGGCCTGGCCGTCCTCGCCCTGTCCGAAGCGTGGGGCCAAAGTAAGAACCCCGCCGTGGGCACCGCCCTGCGCGCCGGCGTGGACATCATCCTCCGCGCTCAAAGCACCCTCGGTGGCTGGCGCTACTCGCCCACGCCCACGGACGCCGATCTTTCCATGACCGTCATGCAGCTGGTGGCGCTCAACTCCGCACACGAGTCCGGCATCCAGGTTCCCACTGCCACCATTGATAAGGCCGTCAAATACGTGAAGTCCTGCCAGGAAGAAGGCAGCGGAGGGTTTAAATATATGCCGGGGGGCGGCGATGTCGGCTTTGCGCGCAGCGCTGCCGGGGTGATGTCCCTCATCATGACCGGCCAGCGCAGCAGCAAGGAGGCCCAGCGCGGGCTGGCTTTCCTGAAGGCTTATCCCGACAAGAAGTTCGAGAAAGGCTACCCGCGCTTCCACTACGCCCATTACTACGCCATCCAGGCCATCTATCAGTCGGGCGAAACGGATTTCCAAAACTGGTATCCCAAGATCGCTGCCACCGTCGTCTCCATGCAGGCTGCGGACGGAAGCTGGAGTGGCGAAGGCGGCCAGGGCTATGCCACAGGCACCTCAATCCTCATTATCGGTGTGCCTTACCGCTTCCTCCCGATCTACCAGCGCTAGCGTTGTCTGCCAGGCAGATTGCCTGTCGCACCGAATACGGACCACCGACCACCCCACCCACCATTCGATGCCTGCCAAAACACCAGCCCCTGCCTCCCGATCGATCCAGTCGCTGCACCCTTCCCCGGTGCTTCCCCGGCTCCATCTCTTTCTGCTCGCCGCCTTGCTGGTTGGCTGCACCCTTTCCTCCTCTGCATCTGCGCCTGCTCCCGTGGGAACCGGGCGCATGCTCCAGCAACTCGAATCCGACGATTGGATCCTCCAGGCCGAGGCCCTGCACTACTTTACGAAATACCGCGTCACGGACGGGATCCGGGCCACCCGCGCCCTGCTGGCCAATGAAAAGGCCGGCCCGTGGATCCGCGGACGCGCCCTCGTGACCCTGTCCGCGCTCGAAAACAAAGTGGTCCCCGCCGACTTCCAAAAATGGATGGAGCACGCCCGGCCGGAACTCCGGGCCGCCGCCGCCGAAGTGCTGGAAGTTGGCGGCGGCGACCAGGCCGCCGCATGGCTGCAAATTCTCCTCAAGGACAAGGACGACACCGTTCGCTACCAGGCCGCCGCGGCACTCGCCCGGCGCTCGAAAGAAGCCGCCTGGGCGGTGGTGGATCCGCTCACCGCCGACGGGACCGTCGCTCCGGCCCGCCTCGTCGCCCGTACGCTCGCGTGGACCGGCACCGATGCGGCCCTCCAGCGCCTCGGCGCACTCATGGCCAAACCCGATCAGCTTTCGAAATGCCTCCAGGGCATTCGCGACATCCCGTCGCCCAAACTCGTCCCGCTCATTCTCGCGGCCCGCACGGCCCTCCCGGAGGGTGAGGAGCGGCTGCACGGCCTGATCCTCACCGACCTCCAGAACCGCGACAAAAAGGATCTGGTCACCGGGCTGGGCAAATTCATCGAGGCGGGCGGCGACCAGAACATTCGCACGGCGGCGCGGATCATCACTCTGCTCGTGCCGACACCCGAATTGGGCGTGGTGCTGCGCACCGCCCTGACGAAGGCCACGGACACCAGGACCATCGAAGCGGGAATGATCGCCCTCGGAATCCCCGCCATCGAGCCGGTGCGGCACATCGAGTATTTCACCCAGCAACTCGGGCACGCCGATCCCTCCATCCGCGCCCTGGCCATCCGTTGCCTCGCGCACTGCGAGGGTGCGAATCTTTTCGAAATCCTCAAGCCCAAGATGGCCGATGAGCATGTCCCGGTCGTCGCTGCTGCGCTCGGGGCCCTTTTACGCAGCCCGGCGGCGAACGCGCCGCGCGGGACGCTCGTCAACTACCTCAAGGCACCGTTCAGCAGCGCCGACATCAACGTCCGCACCCTCGCGAACGACGTGCTCGCCCATGCCGGGAGTGCCGAGGACTACAAGCCGGCCCTGGCCACCCTCGCCAGCCTGCTCCGCGGAAAAGACGATGATCTGCGCAGCTCCGCCGCCAAGGCCCTGGGACAACTGGCCCCGGCCGGAGAGGTCGGGGACCTGGTCTCGATGCAGGGCTACCTGGCCAAATGGACGATCATTGGCACCTTCCTCAACGACGATAAGAACAGCGGATTCCAGGAAGTTTTCCCGCCGGAAACGACCATTGATTTCGAGGCAAAATATAAGGCCAAGTTCGTGTGGGCTGGCGTGCAGGGCGGCGTGGAGGGAAGCGACAACAAGCCCATTGAACGCGAGGTCGCGTGGGCCAAAGTGAACGTGGATCAGACCGATGGCCGCCTGCTCATGGCCGCGAATCTTCCTCCCCCCGGCTCTCTGTCCATCGGCTATGCGGTCTCGGATGTGACCGTGGACAAGGCGCGCGAGGTCATGCTCACCATCGATGGAGACGACGGTTTCCGGGTCTGGCTCAACGGCGCGGTGATCGGCGAGCAAATGGCCGTGCCCGATCCCAAGACCCGGCGCACCGTGGCCACCTTGCCCGGCGTGAAGGTGCAGCTCAAGCAGGGCGCCAACCGCTTCTTCGTCAAATCCTCCAACATCACCGGCCCATGGTGGGTGCGCATCCGGGTCGCGGATGCCGAAGGGAACCCCGTGGACTTTCGCGCCCCCAAGCCATGAGCGCGCGGGGTCATCTACTCGTCCTTCTCTCCGTTTTGTCAGGGACGTTCGCCGCCCTGGCGGAGCCGCCCCCCAAGGACCCGCGGTGGGAGCAGGCGCAGAAGGCTTACAACGAAGGTTTCTCCGACGAAGGGCACCGGCTTCTCAAAGCCCTCATCGCCGACCACCCCGGCGATGTCGATCTGGCCGCGGCTTGCTACGAGAAGATTTTTGACCAGGAATATCGGATCCTCCCAAAACATGTGCCGATCAAAACTCAGGGCCAGCCCATGCACAGTCACTGGCATGCCACCGCCCACTACACGGGGGTCAACTCCAATATGCAGATTCCGCCCGCTGTGGAACGCATCCTGGCGCTCGAGCGGCTCGGCGCGCTTTCAGCCCATACGGCTTTCCTCCGCACGGTCGGCGGCGCCTGCCTCGAGGGCGGCCTCAGCCGGCGCGCCTTTCTGGAACTGGGCCAGATGCTCACCCGCCTGAGAAGCGAAAACCCTCGCGACCCATTCTGGCTGATAATGGAAGCGCACGCGCTCAGCATCATGATGCGCCCCGAAGCCGGGAAGCTCCTCAATGA
>CANMZY010000298.1:0-4786 GCA_947502425.1 Verrucomicrobiales bacterium | reverse complement strand
CGCGTCTGCTCACTGCTACCGCCGCTTATCGGCGTTTCGTAACCGTGCTGCGCCTCCATCTGCGCGCAGTAATACAGCAGCAGATCGGTGGCCTCGGAAACTTCCAGCCCGCTCAATCTTCGTCGCCTGCTGCCGACTGAAGCCGGTGTTCCAGATCCCGCTGCCTCGCTCCGCCCGTCACTTCTTAAGCTTCGCTACCGCTTCCTTCATCTCGGAAAGATGAACGTCGGCGGAGGGATTGTCGGTGACGTGCGTGATCTTGCCGTCGCGGTCGATCAGAAAACTGACGCGGCGGGCGAGCGGCTTGCCCATCATCCGCGCCCCATAGGCGTCGATGATTTTGCCGCCGGGGTCGGCGAGCAAGGTGAAGTTGAGCTTCTGGTCGGTGATGAATTTCCGGTGGCTCGCGGCGGAGTCCAGGCTCACGCCGATGACCTCGACGTCGGCCTTTTTCAGTTCGGCCATGCGGTCGCGCAGGCCGCAGGCTTCCTTGGTGCAGCCGGGCGTGTTGTCCTTGGGATAGAAGTAGAGCAGCACGGATTTCTTGCCGGCGAAATCGGCGAACTGGACGGGGACGCCGTCCTGGTCCTTGCCGGAGAACTCCGGGGCCTTGGCGCCGACGGCGGGCGTCTCGGCGGCGGAAAGGTTGAGGAGCGCGGCGGCGGTGAGGAGGCAGAGGCTGACGGTCAATTTTTTCATTAATGTTTTAAGTTTGGCGGCGGTCACTGACGGCACCGGCAGTCTGACGGGGGCGATGGGGACGATGTTCAACTGGCGGTCACGTCACAGCCACTGCTTTATTTTCTCCTGATACTTGTTGTAGATGAAGCCCAGCGCCAGCAGCACGATGCCCAGCGCCATGAAGCTGAGGATGCGATAGAGCGGGTCGAGCTTCCACACATCCGAGATGAAGACCCGCGCCACCGCCACCGCGAGAATCCCCAGGCCGAGCCAGCGATACATCCGTTCGCGCAGGACAAAGCCCGTCGCGAACACGCCCAGCGCCAGCACCGCCCAGCTCGCCGTCAGATAGAAATGCGTGCCGCCGGATTTCAGCACGACCGCTCGCCAGACGAAGGCCCATGTCCCCAGCACCACCGCCAGGATCATCGCGGTGTGCGCGATTTCCGGCAACGGCCACCGCGCCGGACGCCGTCGCGCCACGGCCTGCATCGTGGCGAGGGCCAGCAGCACCGTCAGGTTCACCAGCGGCGGCAGTTCGTTTTCCATCACCAGCCGCCCGGCGAACGCGAGCAGCCCCGCCGCGAGATACACGCCGCTGGCCAGACGGGTTTCCAATTTCGGCCGCAGCCCGGCCAGCGCAAACAGCGCCGCGCCCAGCGCCGTGAACGTCCAGACCAGATGCTCCTTCGGCACGTACTCGCAGACCCACGCGAGCGACATCGCCAGCGCCACCCAGCGGTAGAGCACGGCGGCCTGGAGCAATGTCGAGTTGAGTTCCGGCGTCGCCGGCTGGCGCGCGAGCCAGAGCGTGGCGGCCGCGGCGAGCGCGAGCAACGCGGCCATCGGCGCGAGCGGGAAGTGCCACGGCGGCGCATTTTGTGCGATCTGGTGAACGAACGAAAAGCCGCTCACGACCAGCGCGATTTGTCCGGCCAGCGCGAGATGCCAGAAGCGCGTGGCCACGCCGTAAATCGTCACCGTCACCGCCAGCAGGCTGGTCATCGCCAGCCAGCCGGCGGGCGAGAAGAACGGATGCAGCCAGAGCAGCAGCACGCCGACGGCGGCGAGGGCCGCGACGACTTGCATCCCGGCCGTCGCCACCTTGGGCAGCGTGATCGCGCGCTGGCGCGGCCACCAGTGCCCGGCCGCCAGCGTCACCGCGATCACGATCGCGGGCGACCACCACGGCGGCGCGGTTCCGCCGGTCATCGTCTGCGCCTTGGTCGCCTGCAACAGCCAGAAGCCTTGTGAAAAAATGAGAAAAAGTTGTGCGCCCAAGGCCAGTTCGCGCAGCCGCAACCCGCGACCGACGGCGGTGAGCGCCAGCGCTTCGAGGGCAAAAGCCGGCGCGATCCAGATGTTCGAGGCTTGGCGCAGGGTGGTCGCGAACCCGATGCCGAGCGCGAGCAGGACGAAGGAGGAGGCGAACCGACGGAGCAGGGGAGCGTCGTCTTCCGTGCGCGCCGACCAGAACGCATTAAACGCGAGCAGCGCGCCGACACTAAGGCCCATGATGAGATCAGCCCCGGTCTCCTCCATCATCACCGCGCCCCACCAGCCCGCCAGCGCGCCGACCACGAGCGAGCCGCCGCGCAGGAAGGAACTCCGCAACTGCCCGCCCAGCACCAGCAGCACCACGCTCTCCGCCGCCAGCACGAGCGCCAGTCTCAGCCCGGTGAAGTAGGCGATGAAACCAACGGTGACGAGCAGCAAGCCTTGCGTGAGATAGGCGTTCTTCACCGAAATTTCCTCCGCAAAGACCCGCCGCGCCAGGCCCGTCAGCGCGAGCAGCACCGCGCCGAAGCCGAGCGCGAACTGCCAGAAATGAACGCGATGCACCTGGAGCATCGAGAGCACGACGAGGCCGAAGAACGCCGCGTTGTTCAAGGTGAGGAAGCTGGCGCGCGCGCCGGCGGGAGCGGCCTGCGCCCGCGCCAGAAAGACGCCCGCCGTGAACAGAATCCAGTAGCCCGCGAGAAAAATATTGCCGTGGAACGGTTCCTCCACGCGTGCGTCCCCGCCCGACAGCCCGGGCAGATGGAAACGCCAGAAGAAGGCAAAGCCCAGGTAGGTCGCCACCAGGCTCAGGACTGAAAGCTTCGTCCAGCGGTTTCGCACCAGGAAGAACACGGCGGCGGCGGTCAGGACGAGGTTCGAGTAGAGCGTGAACAGCCCCACGTCCGTGATCGCGGAAGTGTAATAGGCGAGGCCGATGGCGAAGAGCGCGAGCACCTCGGACTTTCTCCGGTCGGCAAGCCAGACGATCAACCCGGCCCAGGCGAGCAGCAACGCGCCGTCGAGCAGCGGACTGGTGATGATCCGCAAATTCTCGAAGTGATGGGCCGCGAAGGTGGTGAAATAAACCGCCGCCAGCCCGCCCGCGAACAGCACCTGCCCGTAATTTTGCAGCGACTCTTTGACGGTCCTGCGCTGCAGCCACGCGCCGGCTCCGAGCAGCAGCCCGCCCGCCGCGTAGAGCAGCCCGACCTTGCCGGGCGCGCCGAGTTGGCCGATGTAATTTATGTAGGCGTAGCCGCCGAGGAAGACGAGTCCCGTGAGCAGCATGACAATGCCGACGCGCACCAGCCAGTAGGTGCCAAGCCGCATCTCGAAGGAGGATTCTTTGGCGGCTGACGCGGCGGACTGCGGCACGATCGGCGGAACGACGGGCGGCGCGGCAGGCGGTGGCTTGGCGAAGCCCCCACTTTCGTCCCACGGCTGGCCATGTTCGATCCCGGCGTGCAGCCGGGCTTCGCGCTCCGGTGCGGACGTGTTTTCCCGGGCTGCCAGCAAATGTTCGACTACCGGCTGCGCGATGATCGGCGGCAACGGCGGCGGGACGGCTCGATGCTCCATCGCCAGCGGCGCGATCTCCAAGGGCTTGATTTCAGGAACAGGTGGCACGAGTGCGTCGCCGGCTAGCCGTTGGTCGAAACGCCGGATGTGAGTGCCAAGTAGATCGAGTTGGATGCGCAGCAATTCCTGCCGCTCTTTCAACCGCCTCAGTTCCTCGCGAACCGGTTCGTTCATGCGGGGAACGATAGTGGATTGCCACGCACGGCGACAGTTGAAAATTTTGCGCGGGCCATTGTTTCATTTGATGGTGAAGCGGCGGTGAGAGGCAGAATAAATTTCCCGGAGATTTGAGGCGGACAGGGATGGCTCCGGAAGATGGAACTGGTTGGCCGAAGGAAACGGGGAGTATGCGGCGGCGATGTCAGCATCGGCGTCGTCTTCGATCAGCGCCGCGACGAGTGGCCGGAGGCGGGGACGATGGGCGGGCGCCTCAAGGATTTCCTCTGCCGCCATCCCGTCGCGCGCGAGTTGCTGGCCGACGCGCAATGGCAGGAGGGTGACGTTCACTGGCGGAAAAATCCACCTTACTCCAGCAGCACCTATGCGGGCGACGGCTTCGTGCTCGTGGGCGATGCCGCGGCGTTTCTCGATCCCTTCTACAGTCCCGGCATGGACTGGATTGCCTACAGCGCGACCGGCGCGGCGGAACTGATCCTCGCGCAGCAACGCGGCGCGTTCATGGCGCCGCTGGTCGCGCGGTAAAACTTGGATTTCACGAACAGCTACCATCGCTGGTTCGAGGGGCTCTACCGGGACAAGTACGATTACTTCGGCGACTCCGAGATCATGCGTATCGCCTTCCTGCTCGACCTTGGCCTCTACTATGTGGGCGTGGCGTCGCAGCCGTTCAAGCATGGCGCGGCGGCCTTTCAGCAAAGTCCCTTCTCGCAGCGGGTGGCGGTGCCGTTCTACCGCTTCATGCAATTCTATACCCGCCGTCTGGCGGCGATGGCCCGGATGCGGCGCACGCGGGGGACGTTCGGACGGCGCAACGCGGGCGAGTGGTTAATGTTTGGTGGATACATCTTCGTGCCGTCGAGCGCGTGGCATGTCGCGAAGGCCACGGTGCAATGGGGTTGGCTGGAAATCACCGAAGGCTGGCGAAGCTGGTTCGCGCGCCGCGAGGAGCTACGTCCTGCGATGAAGCCGGCGATGGCGGAAGCCCCGTAGCGGCGGGCGTTCCGCGGCCGTGGAGCCGCGGCTTCCAGCCCGGCGGAAAAAAGCCGCGGAGATAGCACGCCGAAGG
>CANMZY010000297.1:0-4806 GCA_947502425.1 Verrucomicrobiales bacterium | reverse complement strand
GCCTTGGGTGCGGCCGGGGCCGGGGCCGGCTTGACCGACTTCTGCTCGGCCCAGCGCTTTTTTTGCGCGGCGGAGATCTTGGCCCGGCCCGCTGCCGAGATGCCCCCCTTTTTCTTGAGCGCCTTGGCGGCCGGCGCGGCCGGAGCGGGGGAGCCAGAAAGCGCGGCCAACTGGGCTTGGAGCGATTCAATCCTCTCCTGAAGATCAGCGGCGCGGCGGAGTTGTTGAGATGAAATGTTTACGAACGAGTTATTTGTCATAGGCGATAAAATAACTGAGGCATGGGGGAGTTGTCAACGGGAACAATGGGAGCAATGGGTGGACGCATTGCTTGGGTGTGATTAACCGTGGGTGACAGCGGGGAGGTGCGGGCGGGAATTTTGGACTGCGTTGGCATGGCGGGACGTTCCGGGCTGACAGCCGTGTCGAAAGACAAGCCTCGATGCCATCGGCTTCGGAAGGATCACCTTGGCCGCGTGGGCGGCTGGTATTTGAATGGCTTCACGTCCGGCACCACGCGGACTTGCGTGGTGAACTTGAAGGGCGTGGCCGTGCCGCTCCCATAAGTCAGTTCCGCGAAGAACGCCGTCCAGCCCTTCTCCGGCTTCACCACTTTGGCGACATGCACGCCGCCGCCCTCGTCCTTGAGGTCGCTGCTCTGCCACGCCGCGCCGATGGTCTCCAGCCGGAAATCGCGCGCGGCCGGATTCGTCGCCTGCCACAGTTTCACCGCGTCGGGCTGGTCCTGGTGCAGCACGCGGATGGAGCCGTCATCCTCCAGCGTCCACGAAAACTGCGGCGTCTTCGTCCCCTTGACTACCGCCGAGTAACACGCCAGCAGCGTCATCCAGGCATCGCTGCCCTTGAGCGAATGGTCCGTGTTCGGGACATAGCGCAGATGCTTCACGCCCGGCAGGTCCTGGAAATAAAACTGCGCCGAGTCCGGCAGGAAGAACTGGTCGCCGCTGGCGTTGATGAGGAACTTCGGTAGCGTCAGCCGCTGGCGATATTCGTAAGGCTCCTCGATCTTCATCAGCGCGCGGTACTCCGGCGTGCCGTCCCAGTCCATGATCTTCGCCCGCGTGTAATCGCCCACCGCCGGCGCGTAAAAACCATAGGCCTCGAAGTGATGGTGAAACGACGGCTGGATGTTCAGCAGGTCGATGACGATGGGCGCGATGGCGATGACCCGATTGTCCACCGCCGCCGTCGTCCACGTCGTCCAACCGCGTTTTGATCCGCCGGCCACGAAAAACTTGTCCACCCGCACCCGGCCGCCGGCGGCGCTCGCGCACACGGCGGTGATGGTGTCGAGCGCGCGCACGGCGGCCTTGGTCATTGGCAGGCGCGCGGGCCAACGCTCATCGCCGGTGCGGAGAAACTTGTCCCAGGTGTGGGCGATGAGGGAATCCTCCGAGCGCCCCTTTGTTTCCCCCGCGAAGATGAGCGGCTGGTTCGGCACGTTGCGCAATTCGGCTACCACCGTCCCCGTGCTCAAGGCGACGAGCGTGAGGTTCGCCTCCGCCCGGGCGGGCGGGTTGGTGCGGTTGGAGCCGCCGCCGATGAAGAGCAGGGCGGTGGAACTGCTCACCTTGTCCGGCTTCACCAGCGTCAGCCAATGCTGCCAGAGCGGGCGGTTGACCTCGTTCGTGGTCAGCCACGATTGCGAGATCAGGTCGATCATGTAGGCCGTATAACCCTCGCCCTTGATCGTGTTCGCGATGCGGAAGGAATAATTTGTGTCCGGCGCGTGAACGTAGCGGTCCAGCGCGGTGCGCGTGCCGAGGGCGGTACGGTCCGCCGGCGCGGCCGGAATGCGAAGCACGGCCAACGACCAGACAGCGAGGCAAATGATTTGGCAGGGAACGAGCGACATAAGTTGACGCCAATTTGAAACAGGTTCGCCCGAAACAAGCCATGGCTAAATGCGTCTTGTCAGGCGATGGGCGCGCCTCTCAGTTTTTCAAGCCGGCTGGCCTCGTGGCCGTTCTCTCTCCCCATGAACCTCTTAGCCGCCGCTGTGCAGCGGCGGCCTTATTTCGAGTCGGGTTGGCCGCGCCTTTACAGGCGCGGCTACAAGGTTCAGGAGAGAATTCTCCGAACAAAAGTTTCGCGCCTCGAACTCCTGAGCCGGGACGACGGAGGTGGCGCAGGCGTCCACGCCTGCGAGTTCGCGGGGCGTCTCGCCCCGTGTTCCTCGGAGCGGCGAGACGCCGCCGGGACGGCCGCGCTACACGGTTCATGGTGAGGGTGAAAAGCTGCGAAGTTTTTTGCGCGCCGACAGGATGCTGTCCAGCCGTCCTGAAACAAACTGCGAGGCGCCCGGCCGACCAGCCTTGCCCCGCCCGCACGGCCTGCTCAATTTTTTATGGCCGCCTCGCCGGAATACTGGTTTACTCCGCCCATGAAACCATCGTTGCTTCGCCCATCCCTGCACTTCCTCATGGTCGTGCTGTTTCCTCTCTTCACCCTCGCCCCGCTCCACGCCGCGCCGGTGCGCGTGCTCATCTGGGACGAACAGCAGCCCGCGCAAAAACAGGCCTACACGAATTTTCTTGGCAACCAGATCGCCGTCCACCTGCGCGCCCAACCCGGCTTCACCGTTTCCACCGCGCGGCTCGATGATCCCCAGCAGGGACTCTCCCCCGCCGCGCTCGACGCCTGCGATGTGCTCGTCTGGTGGGGCCACGTCCGCAATGGCGCCGTCACCGCCGACACCGGCAAGGAGATTGTCCGTCGCATCAAGACCGGCCAGCTTTCCTTCATCGCCCTGCACTCGGCCCATTGGGCCACGCCCTTCATGGAGGCGATGAACGAGCGCGCCCGCGAGGACTCCTTGAAAAGTTTGTCCGCCGCGGAACGCACCCGGGCCGTCATGCTCGAGACGAATCTTTTTCAAAATGTCCGCAACTCGCCCAAGTACACCGAGCGCCTTTCACCTTCGGCCATTTACCGCCGACCTCCGCAAGGCCCCGTCGAGATCAGGCTCACCCTGCCGAACTGCTGCTTCCCCGCCTATCGCGGCGACGGCAAACCGAGCGTGATGCGCGTGCTCCTGCCCGACCACCCCATCGCCAAAGGCGTGCCGCCGGAATTCTCCATCGCCCAGACCGAGATGTATGACGAGCCGTTCCACGTCCCGCCGCCGGACGCCGTCGTGCTCGAAGAACACTGGGAGCGCGGCGAATGGTTTCGCAGCGGCAGCGTGTGGAGCGTAGGGCAGGGGAAGGTCTTTTACTTTCGGCCCGGCCACGAAACCTATCCCGTCTTCAAAGACCCGAATGTTTTGCGCGTCATCGAAAACGCCGTGCGCTGGCTGGGTGAGAAAAAGTAGCGTCGTGGCTGGACCGGGAGCCGGGCAAAAACCTGGCCTCCGAAATACAATTCACAGAAGGGAACAAAGAAACCGAAGCGCCAGGTTTTCTGCCGGGAGCAGCCTTGGGATTTTTTTTCGGCGGACAGTTCCACTCCTTTACCGCTTCGTTCCGTCCGGTTCCTTCTGTCAGCCGGCTTTGGTTCTGGGTTGTTAAATCCCCGTTCGCCCCGAATCCCCGGGAACATGATCTGTCGGCATCGCCCAGCCGTTTGTTCCGCTGTTCGCTGGTCAAGATTCAATCGGGGCTCACGCCGGTCACTTCCAATTCCACGTCGCCCGCCGGAAGCTTGAGCCGGACCCGCTGCCCAGGCTCCGCATTGAGCAGCGCCTTGGCGATGGGCGAAAGCCAGCTCACCCAGCCCCGGTCCAGATCCGTCTCATCCACCCCGACGATCCGGTAGGATGATTCGCCGCCGTCCGGTTCGCGCACGGTGACGGTGGCCCCAAACCGGACGCGCTGATCGCGCACCCCCGGCGGAGGCACCACCACCGCCGAGCGCAGGCTCTGCTCAATCTGCTGAATCCGCTGATCGAGGATTTGGAGCTGCTGCCATGCAGCCGCATCTTCCGTCAAGGCCGCGAGCCGTGGGCGCTCGACTTGAACGAGGCGTTCCAGTTCTGCGCCCAGCCGCTGCGCGCCGTCCGACGTCAGATAATTCTTTGCGCCCGGCGGCAGCGCGGAAGGCCGGGCGGGCAGGGGACGATCGGGCGCATCATCCGATTCCCGCGTGAAAGCTTTGCTCATGGCGCGAGGTTGGGCAGTCCCCTGCAAACGCACAAGTGAGGAGTGGCGGTCCAGGGCATCTCAGTTTTGGCAACCCCGTTTGCTCCCGCTACGTTTCGCCCCAGCCCGACAAGATGAACACGAACCACGCCCCCGCCGCCGCCGCGCCTGCTGGAGTAACTCGTCGCGCGGGCCGAACGCGCCGGGGCCAGCGACATCCATCTGCAAATGCTCCACGGCGCCGCCCAGGTCGTGTTCCGCCTCGACGGCGTGATAACCCCCGCCGACACCATCTCCGCCGAGGTGGCCGAGCGCGTTTTGGGACGCATCAAATTTCTCAGCCGCCTCAAGACCTATCAGGAGTCCATGCCGCAGGACGGACGCATCGACAAAGCTGATCTCGGGGCCAGCCAGGATTTGCGCGTCGCCACCTATCCGACGGTGACTGGAGAAAAAATCGTCCTGCGCCTCTACAACGAAACTTCCGTGAAATCGCTCGGCGAACTCGAGTTCCCCGCCGGCCCGCGCGCCGAGCTGGAAAAATTTCTGCGCGGCACGTCGGGTCTCCTGCTGCTCACCAGCCCGTCGGGCAGCGGCAAGACCACGACCATCTACGCCTGCCTGCGGCAGCTCGCGGCGGACGGCAGGCGGCACGTCATCACCGTCGAAGATCCGGTCGAGCAGATTCTTCCCGGCATCATGCAGA
>CANMZY010000296.1:0-4813 GCA_947502425.1 Verrucomicrobiales bacterium | reverse complement strand
GGTGAGCGGTTCAAGCTCGACAAGCGGACGGTTCAACGCTTGAAATGGTGCTGGCGACGGCTTTGAAAGCCTTGGTTGCGGCAGTTGTGGGCGCATGGTAGTTTGCCCCCGAATTAGGAAAAAAATGGCTGACGACAATAAAAATAGCGGTGACAAAAAAAGCGGCGAATTTCGCATTCCGCCGCGCACTTGGATTTTGTGGATCGCCATCCTCGGCTCGATCCCGCTGCTGATGTTTTTCAAGAACACCACCGAGACAAACATCAAAACGCTTTCGCAGTACGAGTTCACCCAGATGGTGGACTCCAACCTGATCGTCAAGGCCGACGTCAATTACGACATCCAGTCGCCCATGCTGAATGTCATTGTTGGCAAGTATTACAGCGACAGCGTGGACTCCGCCGGGGTTAGAACCGAGGTGCCGTTCCGCGCCGAGGTGGACCTGACCAAGGACTTGAAGAAAAAAATGTTCGCCACGGAAAAGTTTAACGTGAAGAAGCCGAACACCCTGCTGCTGAGCTTGCTTTACAGCGTGCTGCCGATTCTGCTGATCGCGCTCTTCATCTGGTTCGTCTTCATCCGGCAGATCAAGATGGCCGGCAAGGGCGCGTTGAGCTTCGGCAAGAGCAAGGCGCGGATGCTGAACAAAGAAAAGAACAAGACGACTTTCAAGGACGTGGCCGGCGTGGAGGAAGCCAAGGATGAAGTCTCCGAACTGGTTGAATTTCTCAAGGATCCCAAGCGCTTTCAAAAGCTCGGCGGACGCATTCCCAAGGGCATTCTGATGGTCGGTGCGCCCGGCACCGGAAAGACGCTTCTGGCCAAAGCCATCGCGGGCGAAGCGGATGCTTCCTTCTTCAGCATCAGCGGCTCTGACTTTGTCGAAATGTTCGTCGGCGTTGGCGCGAGCCGCGTGCGCGACATGTTCGAGCAGGCCCGCAAGAGCACGCCCTGCCTGATTTTTATCGACGAAATCGACGCGGTCGGTCGCAGCCGTGGCGTGGGTATGGGCGGCGGCAACGACGAGCGCGAACAGACGCTCAACGCGCTGCTCGTCGAGATGGACGGCTTTGACACTCAGGAAGGCATCATCATCATTGCGGCCACCAACCGCGCCGACGTGCTCGATCCCGCGTTGCTCCGTCCCGGCCGCTTCGACCGCCGCATCACCGTGAACCTCCCCGACGTGCGCGGGCGCGAAGCGATTTTGAAAGTTCATGCCCGCAACGTGAAGCTCGACCCCGCCGTTGATCTCTCGGTCACGGCGCGCGGCACGCCCGGTTATTCCGGCGCGGAACTGGCGAATTTATTGAACGAAGCCGCGCTGCTCGCCGCACGCACCGGCAAGAAAGCGGTCGGTCAACCGGAACTGGAAGAGGCGCGCGACAAGGTTCGCTGGGGCCGCGAACGCCGCAGCCTGGCCATGTCGGATGAGAACAAAAAGCTCACCGCCTGGCATGAGGCCGGCCATGCGCTCGTCAATGTCATGCTTCAGCACACCCATCCGCTCCACAAGGTCACGATCATTCCGCGCGGGCCGTCGCTCGGTTCCACAATGTCGCTGCCGAAGGAAGACATTTTGAATTACCGCAAGAAGGAGATGCTCGACATGATCGCCATGACCATGGCCGGACGCATCGCCGAGGAAATTTTCTCCGGCGACATTTCCACCGGCGCGGGCGGCGACATCCAGCAGGCCACGAACATGGCCCGTGCGATGGTCTGCCAATACGGCATGAGCGACAAGCTCGGTATGGTGCAATACGGCGAGGACGACGAGATCTTTCTCGGCCGCGACATGATGCGCCGCAAAAGCTACAGCGAACACACCGCGCAGGAGATCGACGCCGAGGTGAAGTCGATCATCAATTCCGGCTACCAGGTCGCCAAGGACATCATCGTGGCCAACCGGGACAAGCTCGAGATCATTGCCCAGTCGCTGCTCGAATACGAGACGCTTGACGGCGCGCAGGTGCAGGAAATCATCCGCACCGGCCGTTTCACCCCGCCGCCGCCCGCGCCGAAAGTCGAGCCGCCGAGCGGCGCGCAGGCCGCGACCCCGCTGCCGGAAGTGATCAAAGCCAAGCCGCCCGAGCTGCCCGGCCTGGGCAACGCGGCCCCGGCCCCGGCGTAGTCGTCGATGGGCACGCCTCGTTGGAGTTCATGCTTTAGCATGTCCTCATCCCGGAACAGCCAGGTGGTTGAAATTCACGGTGCGCCGGCCAAACCAAAAGATTCTCCGCGTTTCTGCGTTCATCCGACTCTTCCTCAACTTCTCGTTCCGGCTAAATCCAGTTTGACTCCGCGCCCGTTTCATCGCCTACTGCCGCGCACAAATTTTATCTATGAGCGATCCAGCACAAATCTTGCGCGACTTCAAACCGGCCGGGGAATTCTTCATCGGCATTGACTCCGACGGCTGCATTTTCGACAGCATGGAGATCAAGCATCAGGAATGTTTCGCGCCGATGTTCATCAAGCATTTCAAGCTGCAGGCCGTGAGCAAATACGCCCGCGAAACCTGGGCCTTCGTGAACCTCTACAGCAAGACGCGCGGCGCGAACCGTTTCCCGGCGCTCGTCCGCGCGCTGAACCTGCTGCGCGTCCGTCCGTCCGTCAACGCACGCGGCGTGAGCATCGCCGAGACCGCCGCGCTCGACGAATGGATCGCCCGCGAAACCAAGCTCGGCAACGCCACGCTCGACGCCGAAGTGGCGCGCGGCAACCAGGGCCTCGAACAGACCAAGCGCTGGAGCGACGCCGTCAACGCCTCCATCAAGGACATCGTGCATGGGGTGCCGCCGTTCCCGCTCGTGTGCGAATGTTTGCAGCGCATCAGCGCGCAGGCCGATGCCATGTGCATTTCCCAGACGCCCGGCGACGCCCTCCAGCGCGAGTGGAGCGAGCACGGCCTCGACGGCTTTGTCAAAATTATTGCCGGCCAGGAGATGGGCACCAAGACCGAGCACATCAAGTTTGCCGCCGCCGGCAAATATGCGCCGACGAAAATTCTGATGATCGGCGACGCGCCCGGTGACTTCAACGCCGCCAAGAAAAACGGCGCGCTCTTCTTCCCCATCGTGCCCGGCCACGAGGAGGCCTCCTGGGAACGCCTGCACGAGGAGGCGCTCGACAAATTTTTCAGCGGCGCCTACGCTGGAGATTATGAAGCGAAGCTGGTAAAGGAATTCGACGCCAGCCTCCCGGAAAAACCCAACTGGTAGTTCCGGCTATCCCGGCGGTTGTTTGTTTCGTCAATTCGCGATCCTCGGTGACGCCGATCCGGCCAGCAAATTTCCCTTTTGCATTTCGGAGTTTTCCATTCTCATTGGCGCGATGATTCAACGCTATTCACGCCCCGAAATGCGGGCCATCTGGACCGACGAAAACAAACTCAAGATCTGGCTGCAGATCGAACTCCTCGCCAGCGAAGCGCTGGTCAAGGAAGGCGTTGTGCCCGCCAGGGATTTCCAGAAGCTCAAAGCCGGTTGCGACCAATGGTTCGCTGACCTCCCCGGCCTCGTCGCCCGCCAGAAGGAACTGGAGAAGGTTCTCAACCACGACGTCATTGGCTTCACCACCGCCGTCGCCGAAGCCATCAACGACAACGCCAGCCGCTGGTTTCACTTTGGCCTGACGAGCAGCGACGTGGGCGACACCTGCTACGGCGTGCAGATGATGCAGAGTGCGGACATCCTCATCGCGGACATCAAGAAGCTGCTGCCCGTCATCGCCCGCCGTGCGAAGGAACACAAGTTCACGCCCTGCATGGGCCGCAGCCACGGCATCCACGGGGAGCCAACCACGTTCGGTTTGAAGATGGCGCTCATGCACGACGAGTTTGGCCGCGCCTTACGGCGCCTTGAATCTGTGAAGTATTCCGTCAGCGTCGGCAAACTCTCCGGCGCTGTCGGCACGAGCGCACACCTCTCGCCGCGCGTCGAGGCTTACGTCTGCAAGAAACTCGGCCTGCGTCCCGCGCCCATCGCCACGCAAGTCGTGCAGCGCGACATCCACGCCGAATTTCAAATCGCGATGGCGCTCGTCGGCGCGAGCATCGAGCGTTGGGCGGTGGAGTTCCGTCACCTCCAACGCACGGAAGTCCTCGAAGCGGAAGAAGCGTTCACCGTCGGCCAGAAAGGCAGCAGCGCCATGCCGCACAAGCGCAACCCCATCACCTGGGAACGCCTCACCGGCCTCGCGCGCGTTTTGCGCGGCAACGCGATGGCGTCGCTGGAAAACGTCGCCCTCTGGCACGAGCGCGACATCAGCCACAGCAGCGTCGAGCGCATCATCTTCCCCGATAGCTGCACGCTGCTTGATTACATGTTCGGCCTGCTCACGCGCCTGATGGACGGCCTCGTCGTCTATCCCGCGAACATGAAGAAGAACCTCGGACTGAGCCTGGGCATGTGGAACAGCCAGACCGTCCTGCTCGCGCTCATCAAGAAAGGCCTCACCCGCGAAGCCGCCTACAAACTCTGCCAAGACGCCGCGATGAAAACCTGGGAGGTCAAACACGCCGGCCGCGACGACGCAGATTTCGTGGAGCAACTCAAAGCCACGCCCGCCGTGGCGAAACATTTTAACAAAGGCGAACTGGAAAAACTCTGCTCGCTCGACTTCCATTTCAAGGAAGTGAACAACCGGTTCAAGAAACTGGGGCTTTGAACCATGCCAGACGATAAGACCAAGAAGGCTGTAGCCGACCATCGGGCGCATCTTGACACTGCCCCCGATTAGGAAGTGATCCAGAGTTCATCCCAGTGGTGATTCTGTCGTGCTTCGGTCAGCGCGCCGAGGTTGCGCATTC
>CANMZY010000295.1:0-4818 GCA_947502425.1 Verrucomicrobiales bacterium | reverse complement strand
GAGGCGGGCAACACTCCGTGAACTTTTAGCCGGAGCGCCACGCTGGCGTCGCTTTGCGGCGTGATGGGAACGTCCCGGGAAAGTGCGGAAGGCTTGTGAATGCGCAGGAGCACTTCATCGCCAGGGTGGGCGGCGAGCTGGGCGGCGAGTGCCTCGTTCAAAAGCACGCTGCCGCGCGGCAGAGTCACTGGCGCAGGCAGATTCCAAAAATTGCTCTGTACCCCGAGGACGTTGACTTGATTCGCACGCGCCGAGACATCCTGCCGGGCCATGGTCGCGGGCAAAAGCAGCGCGGTGTTCAACTGCATTTTTTCCGCCAGTGGCTGCGTGAAGAAACGATCTGAAGGAGCGAGGGCGAAGGCGTGGTGGCCCAGCCGCTGCAACGCCTGCCCGCGCAAACTCTCCCGCACGGAATCGCCTACAATGAGCGCGCCGATCAGCGCCGCGCTGCCCACCGCCGCGCCGAGCACGACGCCGAGATGCGCGCGCGCATGGAAACACAGGCTGCGGCGGATGAGAGTCCAGAGGGTCATTGGGGAATTCGGATTCGGGATTTCAGCAAATCCGCCCTTCTTTCAACTCGACCACCCGGCCCATCTGCCGCGCGAGATCGAGGGCGTGGGTCACGACGACGAGCGTCACGCCTTCCTCGCGGTTCAGCTCGACGAGCAGGTTGGCCAGTTCCGCCGCCGCCGCGCCGTCGAGCGCACCGGTCGGTTCGTCGGCGAGGAGGAGTTGCGGCTGGTTGATGAGCGCGCGGACGACGGCGGCGCGCTGGCGTTCGCCGCCGGACAACTGGCCGGGCCGGTGGTGCAGCCGCTCGCCAAGGCCGACGCGTTTGAGCAGCCGTGTGGCGTGTTCGGGCGCGGTGGCCCGCAACTTTTCATCGCCGAGCGCGAGCGTGGGCACGAGGACGTTTTCCCAGACGGTGCAGTGCGGCAAAAGGTGGTGCGCCTGAAAAACAAAACCAATCTGCCGGTTGCGGACGGCGGCGAGCTTGCGGTCGCCGAACTGGGCGAGGTCCTGGCCGTCGAGCCAGATTTGTCCGGCGTCGGGGCGGTCGAGCGTGCCGAGGAGATTGAGCAGGGTGCTTTTGCCGCAACCGGACGGCCCGACGATGGCGACGGATTCACCGCGCGTAATTTCCAGCGTGATGTTGCGCAGCACGACGAGCGGCGGCGCGCCCTCGGCGGAGGAGAACTGTTTGGAAACCTGCTCCAGTTTCAACAATGGCGTGGTCGGCGGCATGTCCGATTATTGAGGCGAAAAGCAGAGAGCGGACAGGAAATTATTTGGGCCGATGTTGGCGGGATGCTTAATTCAGGCGAAGCCGTTTGGAGTCCCGCCTTCAGGTGATTCATGTGGGGTGTTGCGTTTTACCGCCTGAAGGCGAAACTCCAAACGGCGCCGCAGATGGGTTCTTTCACCACCAGAACGGCAACAGCGCGAGGTTCACGTAGGCGGCGGCGAGAAAATCATCCACGGTCACGCCCCAGCCGCCAGGGAGCGACTGGCTTTGGCGCACGGGCCAGGGCTTCCAGATGTCGAACAGGCGGAAGGCGACGAAGAGCACGGCGACGAAGAGCCAGCCGCGCGAGGTCGAAAACAAGTCAGCCGGCGACGGGAGTTGTCCATGGCGCTGCCATTCGCGGAAAGCCCACGCGAGGCCGCAGACGGGAATCGCGGTGATTTCGTCGATCACGATGGAGCCGGGATCCCGTTGCCGGAGAATTTTTTCCCCCGCGCCGCAAAGCCAGACCGAGAGAAAAAATCCGGCGGCACAGCCTGCGAGGTAAATCCAAAAGCTCCCCGCCGCCAGCAGCAGCACAAACCAGAGCACTCCAACGAGCGAACCGAAGGTGCCGGGCGCGACGGGAATTCTTCCCACGCCGAAACCTTGGGCGAGGCAGAGGAGGATTGGTTTCAAGTTCTCAGAAGTTAAGATTCAAGCCGGAGCGCGTGTGGCCCACGTCAGACTTCGTCCAGATACACCCGGCGGTTCCGCCAGAGATAGAGCACCCCGGAGGAGAAAGTCAGAATGACCGTCAGGTAAAGCGCGATGAGCGTGAACGTCGGCACCCACGGCTTGAGACCGACCTCCGCCCAGTGGCCCCATTCGCCGTAAGCTTCTAGGACGAGCAACGCAATGATCGAGGTGATCTGCGAAATGGTCTTGTGCTTGCCGAATCCCTCGGCCCCGAGGACGACGTTCTTGGACGCGGCGAGCAGTCGCAGGCCGGTGATGGTCAACTCGCGCGCGACGATGATGACGACCATCCAGGCCTCGACTTTCACGCCGGCCCAGCCCGCCTGCTGGCCACGCTCGACCAGCGCGATGAACGCCGAGCAGGTGAGAATTTTATCGGCCAGCGGGTCCATCAGCTTGCCAAAATTAGTGATGAGGTTGCGGTCGCGCGCGATCTTGCCGTCGAGAAAATCCGTGATGCCCGCGAGACAAAAGACGATCAGCGCCGCCGTGTCGTTATAAGGCGAGCGCCAGAAGATCACGGCCAAGAACACGCCCGTCAGCGCGAAGCGGGACACGGTCAGTTTGTTCGGCAGGTTCATGTGACGTGCAAAGGTTGCAAGTGGCGGGCGACAAGTTGCAAGTTAAACGTGCGCACTGCAAGACTGCCACCTCCTCAAGTCAGCTCAGCGATCAGATCGTAGTCGGTGTGGCCGACGATTTTGACGGTCGCGAATTCGCCGAGGGGCAGCTTGCCGCGCACATAGACGCGGCCGTCGATGTCCGGCGCGTCGGCCTCGCCGCGGGCGACGAGATAGCGGCCTTTCAACTGGGCGGTGTGCTGGTCGGTTTCGCGGATGAGGCCGTGTTCCCAGGAGCTGATGTTCGCACTCTGCAATTCCTTCGCGCTGGCCTCACCCTCGATCAGCACACGCAGCCTGCGGCCCACGAACGATTCGGAGACGGCCTGTGCGACCTGGTGCTGCGCGGCCATCGCCTGCTCACGGCGCTGCTGCTTGATCTTGTCGGACAACTGGCCGGCCATGCCGCCGGCGCGCGTGCCGTCTTCCTTCGAGTAGGCAAACACACCAAGCCGCTCGAATTTCGTCTCGCGGATGAAATCGAGCAGCGTCGCGAAATATTTTTCCGTCTCGCCCGGAAAGCCGACGATGAACGTGGTGCGGAGCGCGATGCCCGGCACGCCGTCCCGAATGCGCGTAATGAGTTCGCGGATGTATTGCTCGGTCGTTTCACGGCGCATCCGTTCGAGCATGTTCTCATGAATGTGCTGGAGCGGCATGTCCACGTAGCGCGCGACTTTCGGACATTCGGCGATGGTGCGGATCAGCTCGTCAGTCCAATGCGCGGGATGCGTGTAGAGCAGGCGAATCCAGAAATCGCCCTTCAACGAATTCAACTCACGCAGCAGGGAGGCTAGCGTGGTTGCATCGGCGGGCAGACTTTTCGCGGCGGCGGAAAACTTTTCCGGCGACGAGATCGCGCGCGAATGATTCGGGCGCAGGTCGAGGCCGTAGTAGGTCGAATCCTGCGAGATCAAATTCAATTCCTTCACACCGTCGGCGATCAGCGCCTTCGCCTCCGCCACGATGTCGGCCTGCGTCCGGCTGCGATGCGAGCCGCGCATTCTGGGGATGATGCAGAAGCTGCATGGGTGATTGCAGCCCTCGGCAATTTTCACGTAGGCGAAATGTTTTGGCGTGAGACGAAAACGCGGCGTGGCGAAGTCGGGGATAAAATTTGGGCGGAGCGTGACCTCGACGAGCGGAGTGGGAGACGTGGGGCGTGGGGCGTGGGGCGTGAGGGGGGCGGCGACGGTTTTGGTTTTTCCGAACTTCGGTGAGCCGCGCAGGTTTTCCTCGTGGTCGTGTTTGTCGGATGGCTGATGTTTTTCCAGTTCCGCCAGACGCGCGGAGACTTTTGACTTTGAACCTTGAACCTTGGGCTTGGCGCTCTGCATTTTCTCCCGCCGATGCTCGATGGCTTTTTGCACCAGTTCGCCGACCTGCGCCACTTGATCGATACCCATGAAGACATCCACTTCCGGCAGGAGTTTCGGCAGTTCGTCGCGGAAGCGCTGCGGCATGCAGCCGGAAACAATCAGCCCCTGGCCCCGATTCTGCGCCTCGCGCACTTCGGAGCTTTCGAGAATCGCGTCCACGCTTTCCTCCTGCGCGGAGTCGATGAACGAGCAGGTGTTGACAATCATGACATCGGCGCTGGCGGCGTCGTTGGTGATTTCCACGCCGGCGCGCATGAGCGAGCCGAGCATGATTTCGGCGTCCACGAGATTCTTCGCGCAGCCGAGCGAGATGAGGCCGACGCGCGGCGGACGCTGTTTGGATTCACGTTGCATCAGGAACGGGGAAGCTAGGGAAGAACGGGGGAAGTTCAAGGTTCAAAGTGCTCGAATCAGTGCCGCGGCGTGAAAGGGGCGAAGTGAGATGCAACTTTGACCCTGTGATTTCGCCAATGTAATGTTGGCCATGACGGCGGCTCAAATTATTCGAGATCGGAACCCTGCCATCGGTTCTGCTTCATCAACTTTTTGGCGGCCTGTGTTTCTCGTGTCATGAAACGTCGGAACATCATCGTAAGAATTTCGATTCCCTGCACCGTGGCACTGGTGTCATTGATCTTCTTCGTCTCGATGATTCGGCAGCCGGTCCATCGCATTTTCTCTGGCGTTTCTTATCCTGCCATTGGAGTGAGCCTTTTTTGGGAGCCGAACATGGTGGTAGTTCGCATTGATGACCGGGAGGAGAGGGTGCCCACTAGCCAATAATCGGGCTCGCCGATGTATAAGAAGCGATCAGCCGCATTTCGCCCAGCGA
>CANMZY010000294.1:0-4823 GCA_947502425.1 Verrucomicrobiales bacterium | reverse complement strand
CAACTGCCCGCCGAGGCCCAGAGTTTTCGCCGCCGCCGTCTCCAGGTAGCGCCGGCTCAAGCCGGCCAGCCCGTAGGCGAAGAGCACCATCAGGCACAGATGAAACGGGTGCATGAATTTCATCGGATTACGGATCGTGGAAAGATACGGGAGCGCATAGATGATCCGGTAAAACGGCGCGTGCCGGCCCCACGAGAAAAGCAGGGCGATGACCGCCATCGCGCCCCAGAACCAGATCATTTTCCGTTCGAGCGGGGAAAAGATTTTGTCCCGGCGGCTGGCCGCGCCGGCCAAAGCCCAGCAGGCCACCAGCACCACGAGCACGCCCGCGTATTCGCCCGCGCCGGAGTGGCGGCGAAGCTGTTCCGGCGCGCCGGGCGCCTCCCCGACGCGGCCCCAATAATTGCCGCCGTCCGGCGTGTCCATGCGATAGCCGTAAAGGCCGGGAATGATGACGCGGAGCGTTTCGGCCTTGGGCAGGCTCCATTGCGTGGCGAAATCCCAGCGCTGCTCCTTGGTCTGCTGGTCCTGGGCCGTGCCGACCACGCCGGTCACGGCGGTGTTAAGAAAAATTTCGAGCATCTGCGTCGCGAGCACCGTGGCGAACACGGCCATCACCGCCACGCGCAGCGCGCCGAAAATGCTTTTCTTCAACCAGTCGCCCTCCCCGGTCAGGGCGATCCAAAAAGCGTAGGCCGCGACGAACAGGCTGAAGAAGGCGCCGTTGTCACCGCCCTCGGAGATGGACAGGCCGATGGCCAGGCCCGCCAGGATGGCCTTGATCCAACCGTGCGATTTCAAGCCGCTGTGCAAGGCGGCCAGCGCGAGAAAAATCATGGCCAGGCAGGTGGCGCGGCTGGGCAGGCCCCAGCAGGCATTTGAGAAAAAATTCATGTTCAACGCCGCCGCCAGGCCGCCGAGCGCGCAGACCATCGGCCGGAAGCCGAGTTGGCGGAAATAAAACCAGGCGCACCAGCCAAGGATCAGCAGCGAGAGCGGCACGGAGAAATTGAGGTAGCCGAGCGGGCCAAGAAACAGCATCAGACCGCGCAAATTTGGCGGGATCGCGCCGTTGTCGCCGCCCAGCCAGCCCAGCTCGTTCCAGATGCCGAAGAGCGCGTCGGGCACCGCGTAGGATTTGATCTTCTGGACGCCGAGCGGGCCGTCATTCGCAAACATCGCCTGGCCCGGCGCGAAGCTTTTGTAAAAAAGCAGCACCAGCACCGCACCCAGGCCCAAGGTCAGCCAGAGCCAGCCGTTGCCGCGCGGGTGCGCGGAGGGAGTAGAAAGTTTCATAGTTTATTCACGGCAATGGCGACGATGAGCGGCGAATTGTTCGTTTTGAAAGCGTGCTTGTCAAGATTCGGGGAATGGCGTGGAGAGCTTTGCCTGGAATTTTGTGAGCGGACGACCTCGGCTTTATTGCCATGCCGGCGAACGGCATGAAACAATGCCATCAACGATAGGAAGCGTGCTGGCAGCGGCCCAGAAGATGCCAGAGCTTCATTTCCAGAGGAAGAAACAGACCTCTGCACAAACGAAACAATTCCTTCGGGCTGGGGCACCTTGCTTTGAGGACGCCTTCCAGCGCCGGCAGCCACTCCGCCGGCAGGCGCGCACGGTTCTGCCCGAGCAAAAACTCGCCGTAGTTTTTCTTGCCGAGCATCGCCACCAGAATGATCTGCTTGGCTAGGGCCAGCGGCTGAATTTCGGCATCCAGTTCCAAAATCTTTTCCGGACGCAAGGTGAACAGGCAATCCGCCCAGGCCGGCCGGCCCTGATTTTGCCAGAAGCGACCGGGAGTTTTGTACTTCCAGTGCTCAGTTTTCAGGCCGATCAGTTCAAACCCCCGGTCGTGAAGGTAGGCAAAAACTTCGTGGGCGAAAGGCTCCCCTTCGTAAAAGGGCTGGAAACGAACTTCACACTGGAGACAAAGCGCGCGCGGCAACAGCGCCTCGCAACTGCGGATCACGTCAAAGTCCACCCCCTCCAGATCCGTCTTCAGCAGGTCAAAACCGCCCAGTTGGTTTTCGCTCAGTAGCCGGGGCAGGGTGGTGCAATCGACCGTGCTCCGTTCCACCACCTGGAAATATCGTCCCAGCTCGTAGGCGTCGATCAACGGCTGCTTCGGCTCCAAAAGGGAGGAACTGGAAACTTGAATGTTACGTCGAAAGATCCTCGGCCCGGCCAACCCCGCGACCACCTGGTTGACGCTGATTTTTTTATGATATTGCCCGCTGGTCGCCGCGCCTGCGGCCGCGTCGATTTCCACCAGCGTCATGGACCGCTTTAACTCAGCCGGCAGCCCGTAATCAGTGTCGCCGCCGCTGCCGAGGTTGATTACGACAAAGTTTCCGCGCAATGCGTCAGGCAAAGTTTTCAAGATGAACCGGGTGATCGTTGGGTCTGTTTCAAGGCGGGCAAAATAGGTTTTCATCAACATCCCGGTCAATGGAAATTGAACTGACGTTGAACTGAAATGAAGGACGGAGAGCTGATGAGACCTGCCGGGCAACAGCTCGCTCCGCTGGGCGTGTGATGGAGTGCGCCCATCCCCGGACGCAGCGGGGTGAGGCGCGGACGCGACGTTGGAAAACTCCAGAGCCGCTGGCGCGCGCGCATGTTGCCGGCCCGGAGACGGGCGCACTCCGACGCAAGGCGCGTCATCTCGAAAACAAAAAACGCGCTGAAGGTCATTCAGCGCGTTCGTGGTTCGAGGAAATATCAGTAAAGCGAGCGCACGCGGTAGAAGCGGTGCGGTTGGCCGGTCGCCGCCGGATCCTGCACGAGGAGTGATCCACCCGCCGGCAACGCATTCGTCTGGATGGGCGTCCAGCCGATCAGGTCCGTCGAGGCGTCCACGGCGTAGGTCCCGCCCGTGTCGCCCGCCAGCGAGAACTGGAACTGGCCTCCGGCCAGACGGACGAGCGAAGCAAGCTGCCCGGCGACCGGCACCCGCCCGATGAAGGATGCGTTCGCCGTCGGGAAGAGGTGGTTGTCAAAGCCGCTGGCGGTGGTCTCGCCGCCGGTCAGGGTCAGCGGCCAGAGGTATTGGCCGGTCGCGCCCGGCTGGATGGTGAAGGTGACTTCCGCCAGCACGCCGTTGCTCGACGGCCAGGCGTTGGCGCTGCTGGCGGCCAGGGTCAGGCGGCCGTTCTGCGTCGCAAAATTGTTTTGCGACGGCGCGACGTTCCACTGGGCCAGCGTGCCGCCCGGCACGATCGGGCCGAGGCGGTAGGCCGAGCTGTTCGCCAGCCGCAGCGCGTTCGTCGAATAGTTCAGCGTGAAGGAGGCGCCGGAGAGCGGCGACGCATTGTTTTGCAAGCGCACCTGCACCGTCACCTGCTGGCCGGGGGTGCCGTTCGTCCAGTCAGGTGTGAGGATGAACTGGCCGGCCGGCATGAGAAGCTGGGCGGGCGGAGCCGCCTGGCTCGCACGGTTCTTGCCCACGCCGGGCGGCACCGGCGGCTGCGGATCAATCCCGGCGGCGGCGCGCAGCACCTTGGTCACGTCCCCGGAATCGAGGCTGGTGTTTTGGTTCACGTCGTTGCCGGTCGCGTCCCAGGCCCGGACGGGATCGAGCAGGGCGAGGAAGCGCAGGATGACGGTGGCATCGCCAACATCAAGGCGGTCATTGGCGTTGTTGTCGCCGATGATCCGGCGGACAAGGATGCGCCGGGAGCAGCCTTGCGCCACCGTGGTGTTGACCGGGACGGTGTTGCCTTGCGCATCCGAGGCGTCCTGCAAGGTGACGGTCAAGACGGTGTCCAGCGTGGCCGGCACGCTGCGCAGGAGGAAGTCGAGCGTGGCCAGATGCTGGGTGCCACCCGGGATGTTTTCCGACAAGACGAACGAGGCGGAGACCACTCCGGGGGTGGCCTGGTTTTCCTGGTTGAAGCCGCCCTGGATCAGGGGATCCCAGGAGAACTGGAGATCGCGCAGATAGTTCGTGTCGTAGTTGATCGTGAACGTCATGCCGGCCACGTCGCCGGTGCTGATCAGGGTGAGCGGAATTTGCACGCGCGTGCCTTCCTGCGACTGGGGCTGCGCCTGCAAGGCGAGGATTCGCGGAATGAAGACCGTCAACGTGGCAACCTGGCTGGTCACGGAGCCGAATTGATTCGACACGACGACGGTGTAATCACCGGACTGGGCCGGCTGGACGTTTACGAACGGAAGCGTGGCGTTGGTTGCGTCGAGGAGCGGGGAACCGCTGAGGTTCCACTGATAGATCAGCGGTGAAGATCCTGCAACAGCAACAGTGAAGACCACATTCGTGCCCGCGGACACGGTCAACCCTTGCGGCTGCGAGATGATGGACGGAGGCACCTGGGGCTGGCATTTGCCCAATGCACCTGCGACGGCAATTGCCTGAATTTCCGCGCCAGATAAAGCCCGATTGTAGATGCCAATCTCATCCATGAGGCCTTGGTAAAGAAAAAAATTGGGAGCGACCGGACGGGCACCGAAATAAACATCCCAGGACGATCTCGGGGTGAAGCTGCCGAGATTTTGTTCGGCAACATTGGCACCGTTGAGGAAGATGCGTCCGATCCCCGTGATCTTGTCATACGTCAAGGCCACATGCTGAAAGATGCCGGCTTGGAGAATTCCCGCCGGTGCGGGTAAATAGTGTGGCCCACCCCCCGTATCGTTGATGTTCGCAAACAGACCACCAGGACCGGTGCCGGGATGTGGCACGGATGTCCATAGATACAGGCTGGACTGCCCGGCATTGAACCACTCAATCAAAGGCATCTGGGTATTGACCTGGGCGGGATTGATCCAGAGTTCCACCGTGAAGCCGTTGCCGGTACCGACGT
>CANMZY010000293.1:0-4839 GCA_947502425.1 Verrucomicrobiales bacterium | reverse complement strand
TGTTCTCGATGTTCAGGAAGACCTTCAGCTTCGCGGCCTCTTTTTCGAGAATCCGCACCGCGTCGCGGGCGCGCCGGTCGCAGACATCGTTCGGCACCGGCTCGTGATCCGTGCGCCACGGGATGTGGACGGCGCCGGGCACGACCAGCACGTTCTCGACGCCGAGATCGTGCGCGGCCTTGGCGATCTTGCCGGCCAGCTCGATCCCGCGCGCGCGCTTGTCCGGGTCGTTGCTTGAGAGCGGATACGGCCAGAACAGAAACGAGCACAGGCCGCTGATCTGGATACCGATCTTGTCCGCCAGCTTGCGGATGTTCTCAAACTCCTTGGTGCCAGCCTTCGGCGAAAGATCGTTGTCCAGGTCGTAATTCAACTCGATGCCGTCGAAGCCCGCGTCCTTGGCCAGCCGCAGACATTCCTCGAGGTTCATCCGCTGGGGGTAGGGGAACGCCCAGAGGTTGATCGACTTCTTCATGTCATAACGCTTCGTCGAGGCGCGCCGGGCGTCCGGCTTGGGCGCTTCGGCGGCGACGGCCGCGCGGGGCGCGAGCGCGGTGGCGGCGGCGAGCAGTGCGGCGCCCTTCAACGCGGCGCGGCGGGTGAGCAGGTGTTCCGAGGCGGCATCCGGGCGGGGAAACAATTCATGATGTGAGTTCATGCAGTTGTCTTGTCAGAAAGCTCCGGTCCGATCAATCCGATTGTATCAGTGTCTGGCATGACGGTGCTTTGAAATCCCCGGACAACTTGCCGGATCGGGGACCGGCGTTCCACGGTCGCATGGAGCTTTCACTCACTTTTCAGCCAGATTCACGCAGATGATTTCCTTGTCGTTACGGATGTAGGCACAGCGGTTCGCGTAGGCGGGATGCGACCAGACGACCGGGCGACCGGCGGCGTCGCTAGTGGGTTCGAGCAGGTGGGCGCGGCTGATTTCGTTGTAGCCTTGCGGCGTGAGCCGGGCGATGAGCAGGTCGCCCTTTTCGTTGAAGATGAAATAGCGGTCGGTGTTTTTTACGAGGAAGGCGTTGCCCCAGCGGACTTCCTTGCCGCCCGTTGCGGCGAAGGTTTCCCAGACGCGCTCGCCGGTGTCGGCCTTGAGGCAGCGGAGCTGGCCGTAGCTGCACACGCCGTAGATGTGGCCATCTTCGAGGAAGGGCGTGGGCATGATGCTGTGCAGCGTGTCGGTGTCGCGTTCGCTGCTTTTCTTCGCGCGCCAGAGGACGGTGGCGGCGGGCTTCGCGCGGTCGAGCTGCAGCATCATCGCGCCGTCATAGAAGGCGGTGATGAGGAGCTGTTCGCCGACGTGGCGCGGCGTGGCCACGCTCAGGCCCATTCGCGCGGAGAATTTTTCGCTCCAATAAACTTTGCCCGTCTCCGGGTCGAGGGAGTTGACGGATTCCGGGTGCCAGATGATGAGCTGCCGTTTGCCGCCGGCTTCGATGATCGTGGGCGGACAGTAGCCCGGCTCTTTGGCGGTGAGCGCGCGCCAGAGTTCCTTGCCCGTGTCCTTGTCGAAGGCCACCGCCACGCTACCCGCGCCGCCGACGAGGCAGATGAGTTTCTGGCCGTCGATGAGCGGATGTCCGGTGAAACCCCACATGGGCGTCTGGACCTGGTAATCTTCCTTGAAGTTGCGCTGCCAGAGAATTTTCCCTTTCGCGGCTTCGAAGCAGATCAAATCCCCCTCGGTGCCGAGCGTATAGACTTTCCCGCCGCTGACCGTGGGCGTGGCGCGCGGGCCGGCCGGATAGCTCACGGTGTAGGCACAGTCGTATTCGAACTGCCAGATCGTCTGGCCGTTCGTTTCGTTCAGGCAAAGGACGCGCTCGCTGCCGGGAATCTGGCCGCGCTGAAATGCGTTCGCGGGATTCTTCGCGCCCGTCTCGAGCCGGCGGTCGGTGACGAAGACGCGGCCGCCCGCGACGGCCGGGCCGGCGTAGCCGCCAAGGAGGTTCGTGCGCCAGCGGACGGTCGGGCCGTTGGTGGGAAAAGTTTTCAGGATGCCCGTCTCGCGCCAGACGCCGTCGCGCTGCGGGCCGAGCCACTGCGGCCAGTCGTCAGCGTGGAGGGCGAGGGCGGAGAGCAGGAGGAACAGGAGCGTGCGCATGGAGCGAGAGTTTACGGCTCCGCGGAGATTTGGAAATTGAAAAGCGCGATCCTTTGGCCGGTGGCGCGGCTGCACTGCCTCGACCGGCCGAGGCCCGCCTCACGGGAGCGCCTGCCGATACTTGAGGCTCAGGCTCACGGTGCCCGGCGGCGCGAGGCTCTTCGTCAGGTGGGTGTGAGCTTGTGCTTTGAGAATGCGTCCGTAATCGCCGAACCGGCTCAAGTCCGGCGCGGCCTTCTGCGTTTCCAGTCCGCTGGAAATCACTTGCGTGTCGAAGCCGTTCGGCAGCGCCACGACCCATTCGAGCGTGCCGGCGGTCTGGAAAACTTCGGGCAGCGTGAGTTCCGCCGTGCCGACGAAGCCGAGCCGCAGCGGCGGATACGCGAGGCGAAAGGAGAGGCGAAAGGAGAGGCGGTGCGCGGTCTGTTGCGCCTCGCGGACGGGCAGGCGGATGCGGCAGAGTTGGTCTTTCACAGCGGGCGCGCTGACTTCAACGCCGTTCACGAAAACGGAAATCAACCGCGCCCGGGCGGGCAGCTTCAGGCGGAAGTCTTCGCTTTGAAAGGCCGGCAGTTTCATCTCGCCGGCCAGCAGGTGCTGGCTCTCCCCGTCCTGGCTGCGCGGATGAGGGCATTTGAAAAGCACGAAGATGGGTTCATCAAAGGCGTTGCTCACCACATGGCGCGCGCGAAACTGGCCCGACATGTCCATGATGATCCGCAGCCCCCGGTAGTCGCGCCGCCCGTTCATGTCGAAGCGGACGTCTGAAAAATCGGCCTGCACCGGCCGGATGACGGAAACGTCTTCGCTGACTTTGCGCGTGAAGACCTGCGGCGATTCCTGAACCAACCCGGCCTTGGTCACCCGCAGGGGCTGACCGACGAATTCCGGCCGCTCCTGCATCAGTATTTTCAAGCCGAGAAACGTGAGGGAAATCACCACCCAGCTCACCACGCCGGCGGCGCGGGGATGGATCGCGTCGGGCCGGAAGGGATGACCGGTGGAGAATCGGTGGTGTTCATGATGAGTATTGGTCGTGCGTTCCGACCGCCGTCCGTCCGGCGCGGGCTGCAATTGTGACAGCCATGCCGCGCGAGCGGTTAAAGAGCGTGTGCGCGATGCCGGTGCGGAACGCCGGCTTCAGCCGGCAGAGACTTTCGGCCACTGTGGGGCTGGTCGAGTTTTCAGCGCGCTCCTTCGCGTCTTGCAGCGGTACTCCACTGTATGGATTCGGCTAAACCCGAACTCCGAAGCCGGAATGGGTGGCACAGGCTACCAGCCCGTGCCGCCGGGCCACCGGCCCGGCAGAAGGGGCGGGCGGTTCCGATGAAAATGGGCGGTCAGGAAATTTCCAGGCCGCCCTTCCGTTCCGCGCGGCAAGTTGCCGCGCGGCACGGGCAGGTTGCCCGTGCCACCCGGCGGCGGAGCCGCCGCTGCTTCGGAGTTCGGGCGGCCAGCGCACTCCGAATTGCCCGCCGCCAAAAACATCCTTGCGACACCGGCGGGCGAACCATCACTCTCGCGGCCGCAACCATGAACCGGCACACGAGATTTTCGCGGATCGGAAGGCTGGGTGCGCTCGTCGCCGTGACCGCGATTCTCCCCGGCTGCTGGCAGGATAACCCATACCGGACGCTCCACTTGCCGCCACCCGCCGCACTCACCATGAACACCACCGCCGCCGATCCTTATCTCTGGCTCGAAGATGTCACTGCCGCGAAGTCACTCGACTGGGTGCGCCAGCAAAATGGCTTCAGCACCAAAGAGCTGGAGGCGTCGCCGGACTTCGCGCCGTTGCGGCAGCGGCTGCTCGCCATTCTCGACTCGAAGGAGCGTATCCCGTCGGTGGCCAAGCACGGAAAATTTTATTACAACTACTGGCGCGACCAGAAAAACCCGCGCGGTCTGCTGCGCCGCACGTCGCTGGAGGAATTCAAGAAGGCGCAGCCGGCTTGGGAAACCGTGCTCGACCTCGATCTGCTCAGCACCGCCGAGAAAGAGAACTGGGTCTGGAAGGGCGAGAATTTCCTAGAGCCGGATTACGACCGTTGTCTGATCGTGCTTTCTCGCGGCGGCGCGGATGCCTCGGTTTATCGTGAGTTTGATCTCAACCGGAAAGAGTTCATCGCCGACGGCTTCAAGCTGCCCGAAGCCAAGAGCCGCGTGGACTGGCGCAACCGCGACACGCTCTACGTCGCGACCGACTACGGCCCCGGCTCCCTGACCAAGTCCGGCTACCCACGCATCGTCAAGGAATGGAAGCGCGGCACGCCACTGGCCGACGCGCGCGTCGTCTTCGAGGGCAAGGTGGAGGATGTGAGCGCGAGCGCGTCGGTCGCGCATGACCACGGGCGCGTCTATGAGTTCGCCCACCGCGCGCCGACGTTTTTTACGAGTGAAGTTTTCGTGCGCCGCCAGGACGCCTTCGTCCGCCTCGACAAGCCGGCGGACGCCCAGGTCCACACCTTCGGCGACTGGCTGCTGCTGAAATTGCGCGCCGACTGGACGGTGGGCGGCCAGACCCACGCGGGCGGTTCGCTCCTGGCGGTGAACTTCGATGCCTTCCTGCAAGGCGGACGCCAGTTCACCACGCTCTTCAAGCCGACGCCGCGCAAATCACTCGTGAGCATCAGTGCGACGAAAAATTTCCTCATCCTGAACGAACTCGAAAACGTGCGCAGCCGTCCCTGGCTGCTGCGGGAAACGGGCGGACGCTGGACGCGCACGCCGAT
>CANMZY010000292.1:0-4843 GCA_947502425.1 Verrucomicrobiales bacterium | reverse complement strand
AGACCCTTCAGGTCTTTCAGGTCTTTTTTCATGACAGCAGAGTTGTTCCCTTTCTGCCGGTGAGGAACCGTTACGCCCTCGATATTAAGAACAGTGTCAAGATGCACCCAAATGGCGGGGGTGCAGCCGGGCGGAGCGGCGTGGCGGCGTGCGTCCCGCCGCCCGGAACGGGCGGTGAGGATTTCAGCGGCGCAGGAGATTACTTGGACGGCCTTCGTCAGCTCACGTTTTTCTCCGCCGGGCTGGAAGCCACGGCTCTACGGCAGGCGAGGACGCCCGCCGCTACGATCACCGCCGGACGGAACGGAGCGGCGGCGGGGACGCGGCCCGTCGGGCCTGCCGAATGAGGCTGAGGCTGGTGAACAGCGCCCAGAGCAGACCCGTGGCGAAGACCGCCATGCCGAGCACGGCCAAGCGGACGGCCAGCCACGCCTCCGCCAAGTTCGCGGCGGGGTCGGACGATGCTGCCAGTCGGTCCCGGTTGGCCAGCCACCAAAAAATAAAGTGCAGCCCGAAGATCATGGTCAGCGCAAAGCCGCCCGCGCCGAAGATTAACTGCCCGCAGCCGATGCCGCGCCCGCCGGTGAGCGAGCCGACGCCGGGCATGGCCAGATTGGACAGGAGGCAGCTCCAGGCTTTTTTCTGGTCGGGCGGGCCGGGGGCGGCGGAAGGAAACTTCATCGCCGGTTCAGAACCAGCCTTTGCGGCCGTCCACGTAGGTGCGCACGAACTCCTCGTCGGTCTTGGTCAGATAGATGATGCCTTCGATCAGCCCGATGATGCCCGTGACGATCCCGGCGAAGCCGCAGGACAGCACGGTCACCAGGAGCATGATGACTCCTTCCGTGGTGTAGCCGAGGACGAATTTGTGAATGCCCAGCCCGCCGATCAGGATGCCGCAGATGCCGGCGGCAAGCTTGTTCGAGGCGCGGTTCTTGAACATCTGTTCCTTGTCAATCACCGCCTGGCCGGTGAGTGGCGGCAGGCCGGGCGCGGCGGCGGCACCGGCGAACTCGGGGAATTCCGCGAGCGGCCTCCAGTCCGTGCCGCCTTCGGGCTGCGCTTTGGTCTGCAGGTTGGCGCGTCCGGTGGCGATCCACTGGCGCAACTGTTCGGTGGTGACGGGGCCGTATTCGCGGCCGTCGGCTCCAATGATTTTATACATGGGGTTGTGGGGTTGAGGTGGCGGGGAAATTATTTGTTAAAACCTTGCAAGGATGCTTCCCAGGCCCAGCGCGAACCCGAGGAACAACACCGCGATGAGGGCCATGGCGAGAGAAAGAAACGAAAGAATCATCCCGGCAATGGCCAGCCCTTTCCCCTGCTCGGTCGCCGGGTTTTTTTTGATCTGGCCCAGGGCGATGAAGGAAAAAACGATGCCGAGAATGTTGAAAGGAAATCCGTAACAGCAGAAGAAACCGGGCAGCGCGAGGATGCCCATGACCAGGCCCGTGATGGCCATCGGATTGGTGCGCGTGGTGAGTGGGGCGACACCCGGCGCCACGGGGCCGGCCCCGGCCAGCGTGGCGGAAAATTCCGGGAACTGCGCGAGCGGCAGCCAGTTCGCCGAACCGTCCAGGCGCACCAGGCTCTGCGCGTGCAGGCGGCGCTCGATGATCCATTGCCGCAACTGGTCGGATGTGACCGGCCCGTACTCCTTCTGGTCGCTGCCGAGAATTTTATACATGTTGGTTGGGGTTGAGGGTTGGTTTGAAAATGCGTTCAAGGGTTCCAGCGCAGTTGCAGGGCGGCGGACAGCGGCACCTGTCGCACCGAGCTGTCGGCGAGCACGAGGTTGATGATCTCGCCGTGTCGGAAGGTGTTCATCAACAGCTCCGGTCCGCCGCTCACGTTCCAGCCGCCGTTAATTTCAAAAAACATCACCGTCTGCGGATTCACCTCGGCCTCCTTTAGGCCGCCGAGCTTGAGGTTGTAGCCGTAGTTGCACCGCTGGCTGCTGGAGTCCCCGTTGCATTTGAAGATTTTCGCCGCGACCGCCCCGCCCAGGTCGGCCTGCAAGGCGTCGCACCAGGTCTTCGCCGGCGGAAAGGTCTGCTGGTGGTCGCTCGCATAAACGTGCGCGGCCAGGCTGATCTGTTTCAGGTTGTTCATGCACTGGAGGGTCTGGGCGTTGCCTCGGATGCGGGGGGCGTTGGGTCCGTCCTGTCTGTTCTTAGATAAAATCAACAGGCCAAAGCCGGCGACGGCCAGAATCGCCAAGACGGAAACCCAGGTGCCGGCGATGGCCAGCCCCCGGCCGCCGAGACGGCCGCCGCTTTTTTTGATCTTCCGCAGCGAGACCAGCCCGAGAACGAAACCCACCAGCGCGGTGAGGCCCGCCGAGCAAAAGCCCAGAATCCCCAGCACCAGCGAGGCGACGGCCAGGCCGCTGGTTTTTTGCGGGGCGGCCGCGGCGGCGGGACCCGCCCCGGCCGGAGGCGACGCCGCGCCCGTCGGCGGGGCCGTCGGGCCGGCCCCGAGCGCCGCGCTGAATTCGGGCAAGGTGGAGAGCGCCTTCCAAAGCCGGGTGCCCTCCGGCAGCACGAGCGTCTGGCCGTTGGCCCGGTGCTGGGCGATCCACTCGCGCAACAGTTCCGCCGTGACGGGGCCGTATTCCTTCTGGTCGCCGCCCAGGATTTTATACGTGACGATCCGGTCGGGAGGTTGGGCGGAAGGTTCGCTCACGGGTTCCAGCGCAGTTGGGAGAGATCGGACACGCGAACCTGCTGCACCGAGCCGTCGGCGAAGGCGATGTTGACGATCTGGCGATGGCGGGGCTTTTGCGGGAGTAGTTCCGGGCCGCCGCTCACGTTCCAGCCGCCGTCGATTTCAAAAAACATCACCGTGCGCGGATTCACGTCACCGTCCTTTTTTCCACTGAGCTGGAGGTTGTAGCCGTAGGTGGAACGCTGGCCGGTGGTGTCGGCGTTGCAGTGAAGAACCTTCGACGAATTCCCCAGTTCCGTCTGGAGCGCGTCGCACCAGGTGGACGTCGGCGGGAAAGTGTCATTGTGGTCGTTGGCGTAGATGCGCGCGGCCAGGGCGATCTGTTTCAGGTTGTTGACGCAGTTAATGGTCTGGGCCTTGCCCTTGGCGTTGGCCAGCGCCGGGAGCAGCAGACCGGCCAGGATGGCGGTGATCGGGATGACCGCAACGGAAACACAGACGCCGGCGATGGCCAGTCCCTTGCCGCCGAGTTGTCCGTTGCTTTTTTTGATCTTGTTGAGCGAGACCAGGCCGAGAATCAAACCAATGATCGAGCCGATGCCAAAAGTGCAGGCGCCAAGAATCCCCACGACCAGCGAGGTCACGGCCATCCCGCTGGTCTTCGGAGCCACGGGCGCGGGTCCGCCCGAAAATGCGCCGGGGATCGGGAGCGCCGGCGCGACCGTGGCGAGCGCGGCGCTGAACTCGGGCAGGGTGGAGAGCGGCTGCCACTGGGTCGCGCCTTCGGGCAGGACCTGGGTCTGGCCGTTGGCGCGGCGCTGGGCGATCCACTCGCGCATTTGGTCGCCGGAGATGGGGCCATATTCTTTTTGGTCGGAGCCGAGGATTTTATACATGGCGTATTCCTTCTGGGTTGTCTGGGAGTGTTTTTGCCAGAGGTGCGCGGCAATGCCAACACAAACTTGCAAGGATCAAGCGAGAAAGAGAGAAGCGCGCGGCGCTTCCGTAGTGGGGCAGGCGTCCCGCCGGTTTCGGAGGGCGTCTGGCTCCGGAACTGCCGCAAGGAATGGTTGAAAGGCGAGACGCCCATGAACACAGCCGGGACGGCTGCGCCACTGTTCAAATCCGAAACCGGGTGAACGGCTCGAAGGGGAGGTTGCGCGCCACGGCGAAGGCCAGCACCAGCGCGAGCAGCAGCCAGAGCCAGGCCTGGTGACGAAAAGGCCGCAGCCAGTCGCGGCCCGTGCGCCGCTTCACCAGCCAGGCCACGCCCCAACACAAGGCCAACGGAAGCGAGACAATGAACATCGGGTTGTAGTGAAACGCCGCCGCCAGCTGGCCGTGCAGCAACTGGTGCGTGGCCCGCAGCCCGCCGCAGCCGGGGCATTGCAGGCCGGTCGTCGCGTGAAACATGCAGCCCGGATAGAACCGGTGCTGTTCCGGCGGGAAAAAATAAAGCACCGCCGCCAGCAGCACCGGCCCCAGGAGCCAGAGCGGGTTTTTCCAGAATGGTTTTTTGGCGGCGGCTTCCATTGACGTTCAGATTTTTTTCGAGGCTGCGACCAGTTCGTCCAGTTTCGCCCGCGCCGTGCCGCTGTCGATCAGCTCGCCGGCCAGGTCCCAGCCCTCGAGCAGCGAGCGCACGCGGCCCGCGACGAACAGGGCAGCGGCAGTGTTGAGCAGCACGGCGTCGCGCTTGGGGCCGCGCTCCTCGCCGCGCAGGAGCAGGCGGATGATCTCGGCGTTCGCGGCGCGGTCGCCGCCCGCGAGATCGGCGAGTGTGGCGGGCTGGAGCGAAAAATTTTGCGAGGACATGACCGAGGTGGCGAGCGCGCTCTCCTGGTAAAACTCGGCGATGGTGTTGTCGCCAAGCGTGGAGAGTTCGTCCAGATGGCGCGGTGTCTCCGGCTCTGGCGCTGCGGGAAAATCCACCGCTGGCACGCGGGAGTTTTCGATTTCGCCGCTCACGACCATGGCGCGGCGCACGCCGAGGGTTTGCAGCACGCGGGCCATCGGCTCACAGAGGGCGGGGCGGGGGACGCCGACGAGTTGCGCGGAGGGCCGGGCGGGGTTGAGGAGCGGGCCGAGGAAGTTGAAAATCGTGCGCTGGCCGCGTTCGGCGCAAAGCTTCCGCGCGGGCGCGAGGTGCCGGAAAGCCGGGTGATAATTGGGCGCG
>CANMZY010000291.1:0-4872 GCA_947502425.1 Verrucomicrobiales bacterium | reverse complement strand
TCCGGAAAATCTCATCACCCACGCCGTGCGCGGGATGGTGCCCAAGAACCGACTCGGCCGCGTGCTCATGACCAAGCTCAAAGTTTACAAAGGCCAAGAGCATCTTTCCAAGGATGGTAAGCTGATTCACGAAGCGCAGCAACCCACCCCGCTCAAAGCCGCCCACTAATTAATCAACCTATGGCAGCATCCAAAATCCAGGAATTCCTCGGCACCGGCCGCCGTAAAACGTCGGTCGCCGCCGTGCGCCTCGCCGTCGGCTCCGGCAAAATCACCGTCAATGGCCGCCCGTTTGAAAACTATTTCCCGACCGAGACGCTGCGCGGCGTGGTCACTTCACCGCTGGTGAAGACGGAGACGACCACCAAGTTCGACGCGAAAATCAAGGTGACGGGCGGCGGTCCCGCCGGCCAAGCCGGTGCGGTGCGTCATGGCATCTCCCGGGCGCTGCTCGAGGCGGACATCAACCTGCGTCCCGCCCTGAAGTCCGAAGGCTATCTCACGCGCGATCCGCGCGCGCGGGAACGCAAGAAGTACGGCCAACCCGGCGCCCGCGCCCGCTTCCAGTTCTCGAAGCGTTAAGCCAGACGAAGCTTTGCCAGCCCCGCCGGTTCATTCCGGCGGGGTTTTTCTTTTTTCTGCGCCCCGCTTTCAGAGGAAAAAACAAGGCGGTGACTGGAGCCGGTCGAACTTCCTCCGCCCTCACCATGAACCTCGGAGCAGCCGGCGTGGCAGGGCGGACGTGGTTCCGTGGGAAGTCGCGGCCCAACCTGTCCGCCGATGATTGCGGGGAGCCAGTCTGTTTCTCCCGGTCAATTGCTCAACCGGAAGAAGCGCTGCTGCTCGCCAGAATTGGTGACGGTCACGAACCGCGATCCTCCCTCGATCACCACTGCGTTCGTCACCGCGCTCCAGAGAATCGGCGAGGCTAGGTTCGTCCTCGTCTCGACCGCGAAGCTGGCCGGGGCGGTCGCCGGCCAGGCGAGGATGAACTGGCTGTTCGAGGTGGTGATGGACAGGCTCGGACTGGTCAGGGGCAGAATGAGCACCACGGCCGAATCAAGGTTGTTCGCAGGCGCGGCGTCGACCTGCGCGGAGATCACGCCGACGGTGTTCGTGACACTGCCGGCGGCGGTGGCAGTGACGTTGATGGTGACGCGCGCGCCGCCGCCGAGGCCGAGACTGCCGAGGGCGGCGGTGACGGTGCCGCCGGAGTTGGTGACGCTGCTCTGGGTGGTGCTGGCGGAGGCGAAGCTCACGCCGGCCGGCAGCACGTCGGTCAAGGTCACGCCGGTCGCCGCGGCCGTGCCGACGTTGGTGATCGAGATGGTGTAGGCGAACACCTCACATTCCATGAACGTGCTCGTGGCGTTGCTCTTGTCGAGCACCAGGTTCATGCTGCCCACCGGAACCGTGGCGGAGTTCCAGACGAAGACGTCGTCGGTGTCGTTGAGGTCCAAGTTCACCAGGTCGTGGGCGTAGCTGGCGAAAGTGATCCCGCTGCTGTCGGCGCTGATCGTAGGAATATCCGTCGCCGCTGCCGGTGCCGTCGCAGTTGACGCTGATGAGTGTGGTGGTTCCCGCCACGAGGTTGCGCAAGAAGATGTCTTGTTCCCCGTCGTTGTGGTCGTTGGCGACGAGGTCGCCGGCCGTGCTTTGGAAGACGACGTAGCGTCCGTCGGGCGCCATGCTGCTGGCGAGGAGACTGGATTGCAGGAAGGAGCCGCCGTCGCCGGGGACGCCGCCGGGAGTGACGCTGACGAGCTGGAGAGTGCCGTTGGTGAATTCGAGTCCGTCACCGTTCGCGCCCGCAACGCAGACGATCTGCAAGCCCCGAACCGTGTTCCCGCCGAGCGTGAAGCGCAGGCCGTCCGTGCCGCCGGGCAGACCGGTCCCGAGCAGGCGAATGAGAATGGTGCCATCGAAGTTGGTCGCCGAGGTCGCGCAACTCGCGCCGGGCTGCGTGGTGCCGTCAATCGTCACCGGGTCGCTCACGAAGGGCAGGGTGGTGGTCGGTTGAATGACCTGCACGCCGGCCCCGCCGATGTTGAACGCGATGGTGTCGCCGGAATTGATCGAGGCGTTGGCGAGGTGGATGGCCTCGCGCAGCGAACCTGCTCCAGAGTCGATGGTCGTCGTCACTGTGTAGGTCACGCCGCTCACGGTGCTGACGGCGACGATGTTGGTGGAGAACTCAGACGTGTTCCCAAACGGATCGGTGGCCATGGCGGTGATGAACCGGTCCGTCAACGTCGGAATGGGCAGGACGGCGGTGAAGCTCACGTTGCCGCCGCCGTCCGTCGTGACGTTGGTCGAGCCGAGATAGACCTGGCTCTCGCCGAGTCCGGTCGGGTCGGCGGCCACGTTGGAATAGAAGTCGATGGAATAGGTGGCGCTCGCGCGGCTGTTCAAGGTGCCGCTGATCGTCGTCTCAGTCGGAGTGTTAGTCGCCGAGCTGAGGACCGGGAAATTCTGCGAATCGTTCGCGACGCCATCCGCGTCGCCCGGGTCGTTGGCCGTGACGCCGTTCACCGCGAGGTCGATGCCCAGCCCGGCGTTCAAGAAAATGGAGTTGCCGCGAATCGTGTTGTTCGTCCCGGAAACCACGAAGACGCCATCACCCGTGTTGAAGGCGATGGTGTTTGCCTCGCCCGCGCCGAGGCTGCCGATAGTGTGGTGCGCGCATTGGTCACAAATTCGACGCCGTGGCCGGAGTTGCCCAGCGCATTGGTGTCGGTGGCGTCGGTGCCGATCAGATTGCCGCGCATGCGGGCGAAGGCGCTGCCCAGGCCGATGTAGTTGTCGAGAATCTGATTGGCCCACGCGCCGGCGATGGCACCGCCGATGAGGTTGCTGCGCGCGTTGGAGACGAGGACGCCGTTTTGTGAGTTCGCCAAGGCATTGCTGCCGGTCGCGCCGAGGCCGATGATGTTGCCGAGGATCTGGTTTCCGAAGGAGTTCGTGCCGCCGATGTGGACGCCCTGCTGGTTGTTGCTGGAAATCACGTTGCGGTTCGTGCTGCTCGTGCCGCCGATGAAGTTGTTGCGAGAGTTGGTGATGAAAATCCCGGAGAGCGTGTTGCCCAGGTCGTTGGTGCCGCTCAGTCCGGTGCCAAGGTAGCAGCCTTTGATGAGATTGTTGCCGTTGGTGGCGAGTTCGAGGCCGTGGCCGGTGAAGCTACGGATGACCAGTGAGCGGATGGTCGAACTACCTGCCCCGATGCGCAGCCCGTTCGTGCCCGCGCCCGTGATGTTCGTGCCGCTGATCTCGATGAGCGGCACGCCGGCAAAGCCCGACTGCGTCGCGCCGTCGATGGTCACCGGGTCGGTGATGGGCGGCAGGTTGGTGGCCGGGATGATGGTGAACGTGGCCGTCCCGATGTTGAAGTCAATGAGGTCGGCGCCGGCCGCTGCGTTCCGCGTCAATGATCGCCTGGCGGAGGGATCCGGCGCCGGAGTCGTTGGTGATGGTGATGGTGAAGGTCGCCGCCTGGATGGACACCGCGAAGAGCACGCAGCAAAAAGAAACAATGGTCTTCATAAATATATTGGTTGATTGTCGGGGTGGAAACTCCCAGTGATCCAATCAGAAACCTGCCGCCAGTTCAAGTTCCGGTTCGCCCGTTTTTCCGCGCCCGGTGCATCTTAGTTTCTGCCAGCCTGGTTGGGCGTTCGTGGCCGTTTTTCCTACCCGTGAACCGGGACGGCGGGGGTAGCGCAGGCGTTCGCGCCTGCGAGTTCACGGGGCGACCCGTTCCGTGTTTCTCTCGGAGCGGCGAGACGCCGCCCGAACTCGCAGGCCGGGACGGCCGCGCTCCCCAGTTCATGGGGAGGAGGCGTGTATTTCTTCAGCCTTCCCCTCCCCTCCATGGGTGCATCTGAACACTCTGCTCAGCGGCGCAGTCGTCCCGGCTGTGTCTCCAAGCGTCTCGCCCGTGAACTCGGGGAGGGAATGAGGGGCGAGACGCCCCAGCAGACAGGCGGGACGCCTGCCCACTACGAAATCGGATCGCTGCCCCTTCTGATTCAAGAATAGTGTCACGATGCCCCTCACCTCCATCGACCGCGAAGATTTTTCTCCGGTTCTCCGCGGCTCTGCGGTAAGAAGGAGCCGATGAAACTGATCAAAGCAGCCGTCATCGGCGCCTCCGGCTACTCCGGCGAGGAACTCGTGCGCCGGTTGTTGCATCATCCGCACGTCGAACTCACCGCCGTCACCTCGCGCCAGCAGGTCGGGCAGACGCTCGCGCAGGTCTTCCCGAAATTCGCCGGCCATCCAAAATCAAAGACGCTTCGTTTCTGCGAGCCGAACGCCGAGCTGCTGGCAAAGCAGGCGGAGATTGTTTTTCTCGCGCTGCCGCACGGCGTCGCGGCGGAGTTTGCCGTGCCGCTGCTCCGGCTTGGCTGCCGGGTGATCGATCTCAGCGCGGACTTCCGGCTCAAGAGCGCGGAGGTTTACAAGGAATTCTACGCGCACGACCATCCTGCGCCGGAACTGCTCGCCCGGTCGGTTTACGGGCTGCCGGAAGTTTATCGGGACGCCATCAAAGGCGCGTCGCTCATCGCGTCGCCGGGCTGCTATCCCACGAGCATTTTGCTGCCGGTGCTGCCGCTGCTGCGCGCGAAACTCATCAAACCGCAGGGCATCATCGCCGACTCGCTGAGCGGCGTGAGCGGCGCGGGCCGCAAGGCCGAGGTCGATTATCTTTTCGTCGAGTGCAACGAAAGCGTCCGGCCCTACGGCGTGCCCAAGCACCGGCACTTGTCGGAGATCGAGGAGCAGCTTTCGCTGGCCGCCAGCTCGCCGGTGACGATCCAGTTTACACCGCATCTCATTCCGGTGAACCGCGGCATCCTCACCACGCTTTATCTC
>CANMZY010000290.1:0-4879 GCA_947502425.1 Verrucomicrobiales bacterium | reverse complement strand
AGGAATTTGTAATCACTGCCACCTGTTCGCGGCGAACACCTCATGGAAAGTTAAAATGCAAGGATTTGCTTTCGCGCCCGCCGCACCGGAAGCGGTCAGAATGCGGGCGGATGGTGGGGAGTGAGGGGGTTTGGTGTTCACGCAAGGATTTCCTTCACGACGTTGCCATGCACGTCGGTCAGGCGGTAGTCGCGGCCGCCGAAGCGGAATGTCAGGCGTTCGTGATCCAGGCCCATGAGGTGCAGGATCGTGGCGTGCAAATCGTGCACGTGCACCTTGTTTTCCACCGTGTGCCAGCCGAATTCGTCGGTCGCGCCGTGCGTCATGCCCCCGCGCACGCCGCCGCCGGCCATCCACATGGTAAAGCCAAACGGATGATGTTCGCGGCCGTTGTTCCCTTCGGCCGTCGGCGACCGGCCAAACTCGCCGCCCCAAACCACGAGCGTGTCCTCGAGCAGGCCGCGGGACTTCAGATCCGTTAGCAAAGCGGCAATCGGCTGGTCCACCGCCTGGCATCGCTTCGGCAGGTTCGTGCGCAGATCGCTGTGCTGATCCCACGCGTTGTTGATAGGAGCGTCAAACAATTGCACAAACCGCACGCCCCGTTCGACGAGCCGCCGTGCGAGCAGGCACTGCCGCCCGAATAGCTCCGACTCCGGCCTGTCGGTCCCGTAAAGCTTGTGAGTGGCCGCGGTCTCGGCCGACAGATCGAACGCCTCGGGGGCCGAACGCTGCATCTGGAACGCGAGCTCGAACGAGGAGATGCGGGCATCGAGCTGGCTGTTCTGCTCGCGGTCGTGGCGATGCAGTTCGTTGAGTTTCTTCAGGGCGTCGAGCTTGGCGCGTTGTCGTTCGCTGCCGCCTGCCGCGCCAAGATTGGCGATCGGGTTCTTCAGATCGCGAACCAGCGTTCCCTGGTACGCACTGGGAAGAAAACTGGACGCCCAGAGCTGGGCTCCCTGAAACACCGGGGTGGGAGAGACGACCACGAAGCCCGGCAGATTCTGATTTTCGGTCCCCAGTCCGTACGTCAGCCACGATCCCATGCTCGGCCGCGAAAACGCCTGTTCACCGGTACACATCTGGGCTGCGGCGCCCGTGTGATTGATATTGTCGGCGACCATCGAGCGGATTACGCACACATCGTCAATTCGCGACGCGAGTCCTGGCAACAGCTCGCTTACTTCGATGCCCGATTGCCCGTGGCGGGCGAACTTCCAGGGGGACGCCAGCAGATTCCCGGTCTTAATGCGTTCCAGCCTGGGTTTCTCGAACGGCAACGGCTTCCCATTGTCGGTCGCCAGTCGCGGCTTGGGATCGAGCAAATCGACGTGCGACGGCCCGCCCGGCATATAGAGGAAGATGACGCGCTTGGCGCGCGGCTCGTGATGCGGCGGCAACACCGAAAACGGGTTGGCCGCGCGCCCGGCGGCGGTCTCCGCCCGACCTTCGCCCGCCAGCAAATCCGCCAAGGCCAGCGTTCCGAATCCACAGCCGAATTGCTGCAACCATGTGCGTCGTGATGTCAGGTTCATAGTGTTTCCCAAGTCTGCCTGCGACTCCTAGTCGATGTAGATGAATTCGTTGCCGCACAACAGGACATGCGCAAAGTCGATCCAGCCGCCGTCCGGCACAGCCGGGTCGCCTCCCGCGATGATCTGTTGCGCGATCGTCCGTTCGGCATCGTTCGGGGCGCGACCGAACAGCAAACGATATGCGCGACCGATTCGCGCCGCATTGTCCTGCGGAACGTCGCGCAGCAGCCGCTGCGCCAAATGACGGGCTTGCTCGTGGATCCATGGATCATTGAGCAGCAATAGAGCCTGCGGCGCCACGGTGCTGATGGCTCGTTTCTCGGTCGAGGCATCGGAGTTCGCCGCATCGAACAAGTTGGCGTAACTGCCGCGCTGAAAACGGGCCGTTTGCACATAGAGCGACCGGCGGCGAATCGTGAAGTCGTCGCCAGCCGGGCCGCCCGGGGTGAGATCGAGCTGGCCATTCACCGAAAGAATCGCGTCGCGAATCGCCTCGGCTTCCAGTCGGCGCGGGGTGAATCGACCGAGCAACCGGTTTTCGGGATCCTTGTCGAAAACTTTGCGGGAGACATTGCTGCCTTGGCGGTAGGTTGCCGACAGCATGATTCGACGGTGGAGCTTCTTCAGCGACCAGCCGTCCTCCATGAACCGCGTCGCCAGCCAGTCGAGCAGTTCGGGATGCGAGGGCGGCTCCGAGAGCAGGCCGAAGTTGCTGGGGGTGCGCACCAGCCCTTCGCCGAAATGCCATTGCCAGACGCGATTGACGATCACCCGCGCGGTCAACGGGTTGCCGCGCGATGCCACCCAGGCCGCCAGTTCCAGGCGTCCGCTCCCGTTGGTGATCGCCGGCTGATCTTCGCCGGCGAAGAATCGCGGAAGGCGTCGCGGCACAACGGGGCCGAGCTTCGTGTAACTGCCCCGGATGTGGATGGGAACGTCCTGAATGCGCGGAAAAAGTCCGCCGGGAGTGCCCCCATCAATGACAGCCATCGCGAGCGGCACCGGATCGGCCTGCTCCTTTTGCAGGCTGTCGCGCACCGCGATGAGTTTCCGTCTCTCCGGCGTGTCAGGCGGGGAAGTGGTCGTCAGCGTTTCCGCGACCGAGAGCCGCAGCTTGCCCAGCGTGTGTTTTCCAGAGTTCGGTTGGCTGGCATATCGCTGTTCAAGCGAGACGATCAGGCGCGACCCCGCCGGTATCACCGTCTCCGGCGCGACCTCGAACACCGCCACGTGGGACCTGCCAATCTGCGGAGACACGGCCCATCCATCTTTCAGATCGTCGTCCAGGGCACTCCTGGCTGCGAAGTTGGCCTGCTCGAAGTCCGCTTGAGCAGAGACCCATTTGATGGGCGTCGCCGCGTTCTTCCCGCCGGGAGGAATGAACGATGCAACCAGGCGGCTGACGACGAAGTTCCCGTCGTCCGCCCGACCGGGGCCGCCGGCGGGGAGCGCCGCGTCGGCCAGCGCTTCCAGCCGCAGGTAGCGGACCCGCCCCGATTCCGGAACGACTGCTTCGATCGTGTATTTGTCCTTGTTCAGGTTTCCGCTGAACGTAATCGAGGCGTCCGCGGCGACCCGCGCCGTCGCGCCCGCCTCGCTCGCGACGGCAACGGGCACGAGCGGACGGCCCCCGGCCGTCCATTCATGGAACCGGTGTTCCCAATCCATGTCCGCCAACTTCGCCTTGATCTCGGCCAGGCGCTTCTCCTGCTCAACTCGTCTGGCCGGCGCGGCTGGTCCCAGCAATGAAACGCGGTTGATCGTGTATTCGGCGCCCTTGGCTCCGAGTGCCTTGAGCATGTGCGAACTATAAAACATCCCCGCCAGACCGTAGTAGTCCTCGGTGGAGATCGGGTCGAACTTGTGATCGTGGCAGCGGGCACAGTCGAGCGTCAGACCCAGGAACGCCTTGCCGATCACGCCGATGTTGTCGTCAACCATGTCGCTGACGATTTTTTCCTTGTCGGCGTCGTTGGCGTCCCAGACGCCGTTGGAGAGAAAAGTCGTCGCAATCAAACCTTCCGGGTAAATCTCTTCGCCCGAAGGACTGCGCAGCCGATCGCCGGCGATCTGATGGACGATGAACTGATCGAACGGCAGGTCGCGATTGAACGCATCAACAACCCAGTCGCGATAACGCCAGGCCTCGGTCAGTTCCCAAATTTCTTTACGCTCTTTCGGAACATGATTGTAGTAATCGGCGTAGCGAACGATATCCAGCCAATGCCTCGCCCAGCGCTGGCCGTATGCCGGGGAGTTCAGCAACCGCTCGACCAGCGCTTCATACGCACGATCGGATCCATCGGCAACAAACGCATCGATCTCTTCCGGCGTGGGGGGAAGCCCCGTCATGTCGAATGTAGCCCGGCGCAAAAGCGAACGCCTGTCCGCCGGAGGCGCCTTCCCGAGCCCGGCCGCCGCGAGCTTTTCACCCACGAAAGCATCGATTGGATTCTGCCGGTTCGCGCCCGGCACGGCCGGCTCCCGAACGGGTTGAAATGCCCACCACGTCTTCGCCTTCGCCTCCTTCGCCCCGGTGGTCCGCGCCTCCTTTTGGCGCGGGTCGGGCGCGCCCATCTTCACCCACGCAACCAGGTCGGCGATCTGTGCGTCCGTGAGTTTCTTGTCCTTGGGCGGCATTCGCAGATCCTTGTCTGTGTAGCGAACCGCCGTGATGAGCAGACTCTTTTCCGGGTCGCCGGGGACCACAGCCGGCGCGGTGTCGCCGCCCTTGAGCGTGCCTTCCCTGCTATCGAGGAGGAGATTGCCTTTCTGCTTCCTGTCAGCGCTGTGGCACTCGTAGCACCGCTCGACGAGGATCGGGCGGATTTTGGATTCAAAGAACGCAGTGTCCTCGCCCGCGCGGGAAGAAATACCGGCGGGCGGCGGGACGGTGGTGTCCGCGGCGCGGACCCCGCTCAGTGAGGCCAGCAGCACAGCGGCGAAAACGAAAGCGCCGCGCTTCATCGCTTCGAGCCGTCCAGCCGAATGACGCGGACTGGGTGGGCGGCGCCGGGCTCCTGTCCCGCAATGCCATCGGTCTGGAACGTGCGTCTTCATCCTATTTCGTCATCAACTCCAGAATCGTCTCGGCGAAAGTTCTTGCAAGGATTTGCTTTCGCGCCCGCCGCACCGGAAGCGGTCAGAATGCGGGCGGGTGGCAGGGAATGAGGGGGTCGGTTGAGCAGCTCAGCCGGTGGGGCGTGTATCACCTTCGCCGTGTCGGCCGAATCCTGGGCGCGACAAGGCTCGCCGGCGATTGCAACAAACAACGTCAGTGCAAGACACGGGAGATATTGTTTCAGCGGTCGCATTTTATGTCCCCATGTCGTTCAGGCCTTTGG
>CANMZY010000289.1:0-4906 GCA_947502425.1 Verrucomicrobiales bacterium | reverse complement strand
TTCCTGCGCGAGCGCAAAAAATGGTGGCTCGCCCCGCTGATGATCATGCTGCTGCTGCTGGCCGCGCTCCTCGTCTTCAGCCAGGGTTCCGCGCTCGCGCCGTTCATCTACTCGCTCTTCTGAGCCGGGCCGCCGATGAAAGCACCCGCCGCCCCCGTCCCGAAGAAAAAATTGTCGGCGGTGGACTTTGCTTTTCTCGGCCTGGGCCTCTTCGTCGCGGCCCTGTCGGGTTGACGGCTCGTTCCCATTCCCAAAACCTGATGGCGTCGAAAACCTTTTGGGTGCTGCTGCTGGCTTCGGCTGTCCTGCTGGCCGCGCCGTGGGTGCTGCGCCCCCGGTTGAAACAAAATCTCCTCCTCCTCCTGGTCAGCCTGCTGGTCATCGAACTGTTTTTGGAGGGCGTCGCCTGGGCCGGCCTGCTGCCGGGCGTGAACACCAAGCAGCGCCTTCCGTGGGGCCGGGTTTATTGGACGGGCGAGGGACGCGGCAACGGCATCCGCAACCGCCACGGCTGGTATTACCCCGGATTCAATCTCACCACCACCAACCGCATCGCCCTCATCGGCGACAGCTTTGTCGAGGCGGTCGAAATCAAGCGCGGCGACAACCTGGGCGTCCGGCTGGGCGGGCAGCTCGCCGGGCCGTGGAAAGATTATTCCGTTTTGTCGCTCGGCAACCACGGCACCGGCCCGGCGCATTACCTCGAAGTGCTCCAGTACGCCCACCGAAATTTTCAGGTGCGCGAGGCCGTGCTTGTCCTCTATCTCGGCAACGACCTCACGGACTGCTCCGCCGCCATGGCGCTGCATGTGGTGAACGATTTTTTATACTACCGCCTGGACCCGGCCGGCCGGCTCACGCTGACACCGGCGGACGAGGCGAAGCGCACCGCCTATGCCGCCAGCCTCGGAGCGCCGCACCAGCCGCCCTGGCTCCAGACGCCATGGATTCTCACCAGCCATTGCATGAGCCTGCAAATCCCCCTGAGCATCCGCGACAAGCTGGCCTTGCGCCGGCGTGGCCAGGCGGGCGGCCAGCCGGGGGGCTTCGTGCCGATGGACACCAGCCTCGCCCAACTCGGCCTCAAAGCCGCCCCGTTCGCGGTGGACCCCGACCCCGCCTCGCGCGAGGCGATGACGATCCTCACCGCGCTGCTGCAACGCTCGGCGGATTTCTGCGCGGAACACTCGATCAAGCTGCGCCTCGTCACCGTGCCGTTTTTCCCGCCGGACTTTTACGCCTCCCAGCAGGGCACGGCGTGGTCCTCGCGGATTGGGGATCATGATTTCCTGAAACCCGAACGGGACATCGCCGCGTGGGCCGGCCAGCACCACATCTCCGTCCTCCCGCTCGGCGAATGGATGCAGCGGCAGAAGCTCGACGTCTCCGCCATCCGCTCCCTCTACTTCACCGGCGGCTCGGGGCATTTTACGGAGGCGGGCCACCGGTTCATCGCCGGAGCGATGGCCGCGAATTTCTACGCGACGCCGGAAAAAACGGCGCCCTGATCCGCGCTCATTTCGGGGCGGGCCGCGCGAACCTCCACTTTTCCGAACGGGCGAAATAATCGGCCAGCGCGGCGGCGGCGGCGTGGCCGGCCGCGTTCCAATGCGGATCGGTCGTGAAATAATACTGCGACGGGTTGCCGTCCTTTTCCAACAGGGGCTTCATGTCCACCACGTCCAGGCCGGCCGCGCGCAGCGCCTGCACAAACTCCTCGTGGACTCTCCGCTCCGCATCGATGTTCTGGCCCGCCCAGAGCGCGCGCGACGGAATGATCAGGATCACGGTGTTGTAGTTGGTCGCGATCTTCACCACCTCCTCGCTGCTGCTTTTGACGATGTTCGTGGAGTAATCGTTTTTATGCGTCAGCGTGTCGATGTTCCGGGCGATGCCCACCCGCTCGAGGAACCCGCGCAGGGACGCGCTTTTTTGCAGGTTGTAGGAGGCGGCCGTCCAGAGCGCGCTGTGCTGCTTGAACCAGATGGCCGTCTTCCGAAACGGGCCCTGGATCATCTGTCTGTGGTAGGTCACGTGCTTGGACTCCGCCGAATAATAGTCCCACAAATCATTTTCCATGCAGATGCCGATCATCAGATGGCGGACCTGCGCGCCGTTTTTCTTCACGAACTCCAGCGTGCGCGCGTAACCCCGGATGTCCTCGGGAATGGCGATGTTAAAAACGCGCACGCCCTGATTCCTCTCGACCACGTTGGAATAACGCTCCGCCTCTTCCACGCCCCAGCCGAACGTGTAGGAATCACCCGAGGCAAAATATCACCCGGTGTGGCCTGCGTGTAGTCCTTCGGGTCGCGAAATCCGTGGTGGTTGTTGGACACCGTCAGATTCCAGTCCCCTTTCGGCGTGGCGACCTGATAGGCGGTGGAGGGAACACCCAGCACGATTCCTTCCGCGTTCTGCTGAAAAAAAACCTGGGTACGCGGGTTGTAATACGGGAACAGGCGACACACGGCGAATTCGAGCACGAGCAGGCAGATCGTGCTTGTGACCACCAGCAGGAGCAGCTTGCCGGCATAACCCTTCAGCCGTTCGCGCAAGGGGCGCTTATTGGAGGCTTGAGCCGTGGGTTCAGAAGGCATACCGGGAATTTATTAGGCACCGTTTTCGATTCAAGCTCAAAGCCGCCCTGCAACGGATCAAGCCGCGCTCGTTGAGGCGGAACGATGCAGACGGAAAATCCCTTCCCCCCAAGCCGCTCCCTGTCGGACGGGCGAGGGACGGGGTGAGGAGCGCGTTCCACCGCATGGTTCCGGTTGAGACGGCTCAGCCCAGCTTGCTCACAATCCAGCGGTGTTTGCCGCGCGTGGTTTTTTCCGTCTCCGCCACGGCGCGCAGGGTGATTTGAAAATCATCGCCCAGCTTGCGGCGGATGCCCCGTTCGATTTCTTCCAGCCGCGAGGTGTGAAACTGCGGCCCCGGCACGTAACGAAATTCCGCCACGCCCGGCTCTTCCTGAAAAAATTGCACGGCGTAAAGGTCGTTGAAAATTCCATCGTGCATGTTGAAGGCCGTCAGGGAAATTCTGCGCCCGCCCGCGCTCACCAGAAACTCCTGCTCGCGTCCGGCGATTTCAGAAACCGCCGGCCATGGGAATTCCAGTTCGCCGTCGCGGCCCGGATCGGCCAGCCGCACGTAATCGCCGGTGCGGTAGCGGATGAGCGGCATGACGAGATTGTGAAAGCTCGTGCCGATGACTTCGCAAAAGCCTTCACTGTCCGGCTCGCCAAACTCGACGAAGCCGTATTGCGGCCAGAAGTAAAACAGTTCGGACTGCCGCCCTTCCGCCGCGAGCACGGCGCGCTCGGCGTGACCGTACCAGCGGAAGACGCGGCATTGGAAGACCCGTTCGAGCAGCCGCTTTTGCGGCAGGTTCAACCGCTCCGATCCGGCCAGTAGCCCGCGCAACGGCGTGCGCCAGGTCTGGCCCGCCTTCTCCAGAAACTCCGCGAGCTGCAGCGCCGCGCTCGGATAGGCGTGCAGCAGGTCGGGCTGGAATTTTTCAATCGCCTCCAGATATTCGGGCAGCCGTTCGGCGGTGAGATGATACGACGAGAGCATCAGCCAGTTGCGCGTCGCGTCGAGGCTGGCGATGCGTCCGTCCGCACGGTCACTCGTGACGTGCCCGCGGATCACCGCCAGCCGCGCGCCGTCGCGATAGCCGCCGCGCTTCCATTGCGCCTCGAGAAAGGCCTGCTCCTTCGGGCGGCTCACGCCCTTCTGCAAATAAAACCCCACCGGCACGCCGGTCGAGCCGCCGGTGGTGAGGTAGAGCCGCTGCTTCGCGGAGAGCGCGGTCGAGACCATCGCCTCGCGGTGTTCGAGCAGGTCGGCCTTCTCCAGCAACGGGGCGTGCTGCAGATCATCCGGGCTGCGGAGAGTTTCCGCGCGAAAGCCGGCGCGCGCGAAACGCTCCTGGTAAAACGGGCAGTGGCTTTCCGCCTGGAGAAGCACGGAGCGGAGCTGCTTGAACTGGTATTCCTGGATTTGCGCGACCGGCCATTGTTCGCCGGCCTCAGCCAGCTCGCGGAACTCGGCGTAGCGCGCCCCGAGCCGCCAGCCGGTTGGCAGTTGGCGATAGGCGAAGCCCAGTCCGCGTCGAAGGCCGGACGGCAGGCGCTCATAAACCGAGAGCAGCGGGTAAAGTCGGTCTTCGAGGCTCATGCGCGGCGGCTGGTGTTCGGATGCACAGCGGCAAACTAAAAAGCCCGCCGGGCAAGTCAAGGTTTCACGCCGGTCCGGGGCCTTGGATGGCCGACCTTGGCTGTCTGAAAAAGCACTCGCCGTTTTCCCGCGTCACTGCCAAAAGGAATCACCGCGGTTTGAGAAAGGAACATTATGAGCAAAATCCTAATCTTGGTCGGCACATAGAAAGGCGCGTTCATCCTGACCGCCGACGGCCGGCGCCAGAACTGGGAAGTCAGCGGGCTGCACTTCGCGGGCTGGGAGATGTATCACCTCAAAGGCTCGAGGCGACTTTGAGAAAGGCCTGGCGCAAATGAAATCCGTGGTGGAAGCCAGGAAGTAGCCCGGACACCGGGCCTTTGAAACCTTCACGCTACGGGAGAATTACGATCTCCCCATCTCTTCCCACACCGCGTTGAGTTGCCGCTGGATGCTCTGCTGGCGGACGGTGAAAAACTGGCGGATCCGCCAGAGCTGATGCGGATAATTTTTGGCGGCGCCGGCATCAACTTTGGCGAGGGCCGGCTGTACGCGGGCCTGGAGTTCGTCGATCCGCTTGAGCCATATCGCGGGTTCCATCAAGGTCCGGTTGATCTCCTCGAGCCGGTGCAAAAATCTCACCTTGCCCTGCGGGGTGCTGAAGATCGCCTGCGCGATCAACCCCTGCGGCTGAACCTTCCCAGCCCACGGACTGGGGGCGGTG
>CANMZY010000288.1:0-4929 GCA_947502425.1 Verrucomicrobiales bacterium | reverse complement strand
GCGATAAAAAGCACGGCCGCATCTACCGCATCACCTACGAAGGCCGCCCCCTCCTCACGCCCGTGAAGATCGACGGCCAGTCCATCCCGAACCTCCTTGAAGCCCTCAAGACTCCCGAGAACGACGTCCGCACCCGCGCCAAGATCGAACTCGGCAAGCACGACAGCGCGAAAGTCACGGCCGCCGCCAAGAAGTGGGCCGCGTCCCTCGACAATAAGGACAAGGACTACGAGCACCACCGCCTCGAGGCCCTCTGGGTCCACCAATGGCACAACGTCGTCGATGAAGCGCTGCTCAAGGAAGTCCTGCGCTCCCCCGATCACCGCGCCCGCGCCGCCGCCACCCGCGTCCTCTGCTACTGGCGCGACCGCGTCAAAGACTCGCTCGCCCTCCTCAAAGTCCAGGTGGCCGACGCGCATCCCCGCGTCCGCCTTGAGGCCGTCCGCGCCTGCAGCTTCTTCACCTCAAAGGAAGCCGGCGAAATCGCCCTGCTGGTTTTGGAAAAGGAAGCCGACCCGGCCAAGCCTGATTACTACATCAAGTACTGCCTGGACGAGACGATGTCGGCCCTCAAAAAGTACATGAACTGACCGGCGCAGCGCGCTCCTTGAAAAGTCACGAATCGGCATGAGCCTCTCACCGGGCCATGCCGATTCTGCTTAACCACTGAACATGAAAATCTCGCTCATCCCGCTCTGCCTGCTCGGCGCATTCCTCGCCGCGCTCCCGCTCGCCGCCCAGGACGAGGAACCGAAGCCGGACGACGGCCCGAAGAAGATTTACATCCCGTCCAATCCCAAGGCCGCCGAATACATCATCAGCCAGCTCTCCAACAAGGAACTGGTGCAGGCCCCGCGCGTCGAGCCGGTCTTCCACGCCTTCCTGAAACGCAAGGCCCTCGACGCAAAATATCGCGAGGAAGCGCTCGCCGGCCTGGCCGCGCTCCACAAGACCGACCGCCTGACCGAACTGCTCGCCGCACTCGAACGCCTCGACGCGCAGGGCGCAAGCGCCGTCACCTCGATCACCGACCTTGGCCCGTTCCTCGCCAAATCCATACCCGCCGATCTCGCCGCCAAAAAGGCCGCCCTCGAAAATCTCATCGCCAAGGCGAAGCTGCCCGTCACCCGCTGCGTCGTCGCCGCCGGGCTGATCACCGCCGCGGGCCAGGCCGGCTCCGTCTGGGAGCAGGCCGCCAAGGACAACGCCCGCCTCACCGATGTCGTCTGCGGCGTGCCGCTCGTCGCCGACGCGACGTTGCGCGCCTCCTTCCAGCCGAAGCTCGCGCCGCTCGCGCAAAAGGCCGCGACCCCGGAGCTGCAACGCCAGGCCATCCAGGCGCTGCCCGCGATGAAGGGGCACGAGGCCGCGAACTTTGCCGCGCTCGCCGCGCTGCTCCGCGCCGGCTCCGAACGCACCACCGCCGTGCGCGCGATGCTGCAACTGCCGCGCGCCGCCTGGCAGAAAGACCTGGCCGGCCCCGTGGCGCAGAGCCTGGTGGATTACGCCGGGAAAGTTCCCACCGACCAGCGCACCGCGCAGGATTTCCTCGACGCCGTGCAACTGGGCAACGACCTCTCCATGCTGCTCCCGGCGGACGACGGCAAACGCATCCGCAAGGCCCTGGGTGAACTGGGCGTGCGCGTGCTGGTGCTCAAGGCGCTCCCCGAGCAGATGTTTTTCAACAAGACCCGGCTCGTGGTCGAGGCGGGCAAGCCGGTCGAAATTATTTTCGAGAACCCGGACGCCATGCCGCACAACTTCGTCCTCACCGCGCCGGGCGCGCGCGAGGAAGTCGGCAAGCTCGCGGACGCCATGCCGCAGGAGCTGGACGAGGAGGGCCGGATGTATGTCCCCAAATCGTCGAAGGTCCTGTTCGGCTCGAAGCTCGTCGATCCGGGCGCCAGCCTGAAACTCAGCTTCACCGCGCCGACGGAGCCGGGCGAATACACCTTCGTCTGCACCTTTCCCGGCCATTGGGTGCGGATGTTTGGCACCTTCATCGTCACGGCGGATGTCGAAGATTACCTCGCCAAGAATCCCGAGCAGGAGGCGCCGAAGATCACCGAGTGGAAGGTCTCTGACTTCACCGACGACTTGAAGCGCGTGGATCAGCACCGCAATTTTGCCAGCGGCAAGGCGCTGTTCAGTTCGCTCGCCTGCGTGCAATGCCATCAGCTCGGCCCGGAAGGCGCGTCCTTCGGCCCGAATTTGTCCGGCCTGTTCGGTCGCTGGAAGAACGACCGGCCGGCCGTGCTGGAGCAACTGCTCGATCCGTCGAAAGTGATCGAAGAAAAATTCCGCGGCCAGTCGCTCGAACTCGGCGACGAGAACTCGGTCTCCGGGATGGTGCTGGCGGAGGACGCCGAGACCGTGACGATTCAAGCCGGTCCGTCCGCCGCGATGATCCAGAAGGTGAAAAAGAGCGCGATCAAATCACGGAGCAAGGAAGACTTGTCCCGGATGCCAGCCGGGCTGTTGAACATGCTGAACAAGGAGCAGGTTCTCGACCTCCTCGCCTACCTGCTGGCTGAAGGCAGCCCCGACCACGCGGCGTTCAAGCACGATCACTGAGGTGGATTCAGCCGGAACGGTGCAGAAGGAAAATCCCCTCACCCCAGCCCTCTCCCCGTCGGACGGGGCGAGGGAGAAGATCACACCCTCGCTTGGCCGTTCACTGGATGGTGCGTCGCGTCACGAAGTCCGGACGTTCACCCTCTCCCCATCGGATGGGGAAAGGGACGGGGTGAGGGCGCGTTCCACCGCATGGTTCCGTTTCAGAAACGCCGGCTTCAGCCAAGTGCCAGTCTGACTGGCCGCCTAGTTGCCGGCGGCGTTTCTCGGCGGGAGTTTGGCCAGCAGGGCATCAATGCGGAGCTTGTCTCCGTTCTGGAGGTGGCTCCGCAGGCGTTCAACCATGCCTTTTTCACGAAGCATGACCGGCGAAATCTTCCCGTCCTCGATGGACTTGATGAACACCTGACAACCGGCGCGGCCCGAGGTAAGCGCGCCCGCAAATGCGCTTCGCAGCCCGGGCGATGCGCCGGGCATGGCGTCGGCGATGCGCTGATTGATGATCCCGGTGGAATACGAATGGATTTCGGTGAAGTAAGTCGCAATCTTTCCACGGAGCGAGTCTGGCTCGCCGGCCTGGGAGACCGCCGTCAGAACAGGGTCCAGGGTGGTGGAATTCGGATTGCTCAGGGCAATGAGCGCCCGACCGGCGGCCGCGCGGCAGGGTTCGTCATTTTTCCGATCGGCAAAAATCGCGGACAGTTGCGGAACAAAGGCGACCAGCTTGAGCATGCGGACTAGGTCGGCTCCGGCCTGCCGGGAGGAAAAGCCATCCGCAGAAATATCGAGATCCAGTTCAGGCAAAGCCGGCTGGAAGCGGCCCAAGGCCAGCCAGGCGTAACCCCCGCCCGTCAGGGCGTCGGTGGCCTCGATGTAACCGCGCCGGCCCGCAAACTCGCCGAGATTCCATGAAATCCTCTGCGCGGTATCGCTTCCCGGGGCCGACACTTCGCGCAAGACCTCCTTGGTCGTGGCATCGATGAGCCGGACGATGTTCAGCCTTCGGCGGGGTTTGTCGGAGTTTCCGTCATGACCGGCGAGGTAGAAGCTCAGGTCTGGCGGCAGCAGGAAAGGAGACGAGGAGAGCGTGCCGGTGAGATACTCAGAAATTGGGAAACTCGAAACGAGCCGCGCGGGCCGCCCATCGGAGCAGGGACGCACCTGGTACGCCCATGGACTGCTGGTGGGCGCGTCGATGAGCGGGGTGTTGATCCACGCCGTGCGGCGTGGCGGGACTTCAGGTGTGGTCAGAAGCCTGGTCACGAGTCCAGTGCCCCATTCAAGCACGCTGGCGGTGAGGGGGAGCCGGCGGTCGGACGCGGCGCTCTGGATGGATTTGAACAAAGCCGCTTCCATGTTCAGGTCTCCGGCCGATTTCGCGCGCACCAGCCGGGCCAGACCGTCCATGTCATCCGCATAGGCGAAATCCCATACATTGTCGGTGTGGGGTCCGTCCAAAAACTTGTAAACCGTCCGGCGGACATATTCGCCGTTCAGCACGCGCGTCGCCAGTCTTCCCTCCGGATCAACCAGGATCAATCCGGGGGCTTCAACGCCATAGGCCGACGGCACGCCCGACTCCGCCCAGGAGCCCAGGTATCCCTGCAGCCAGGACATCTCGCTCATCTTCACGCAGGATTCGGCGGTTCTCACGTCCGCGTCCAGATTCAGGCTGAGGACGACGAGCCGGTTCGTTTCCTGAACCGAAAGCTCCCGCAAGGTCTGCAGTTCCGTGTGGCGCGATTCGCTCGCCGCGCTCCAAAAATCGATCAGCAGAAATTTGCCGCGGAAATCCTCGGGCCGGATGGTCCGGCCATCAAATGTTTTGGCCACGAAGGACGGGGCGGGGTGTCCGGGCCGGGCCGGCGCTTTCGCATCCATCTTGAGCGTGCCGAAGTCAAAAACTCCCCCCTCGACGGGCGAACGGACCACCACCTTGCGGCTGATCAGTCCGAGCAAACCGCTGGTGTATTTGTCCGGGAGAACGACGGTGGGGGCGATGGTCAACTGGTAGGAATCGGGCGGGATGTTGTGGGCATGAAAGGTTCCATTCGTTTGAAAGACGAGCGCGTAGGTGCGCTGGGCGAGGGCGACGGCGCGCCCCTTCTCGGAGGACCAGAATGAATTTTTACGACGATTGAATTCCTGCATCAGTTTTTGCCGCTCGGCCGGGTTTTTCGCCCGCGCAAGATTCGGCGGCGTCAGGTCGGGGATTCCCGGCACCTGGAGCACGAGGGTGTGTGCGTCCCGCCGCCAGTCGATGTCGAAGGCTTCGATGCCGGTGGTTTCCACCTGGCCGGTCACGGAAATTCCACCGCCGCCGAGGGTGACCACGTTGGTGAGGCCGGGCAGATC
>CANMZY010000287.1:0-4935 GCA_947502425.1 Verrucomicrobiales bacterium | reverse complement strand
CAGCATCGCCGTCAAAATCGCCGGCAGCGACCCGGACATGAATCCGCGGCTGCGCATGGCGCTGCTCCGGGGCCGCGCCGCCAACATGCCGACGGACAATGTCGAGCGAGCGATACACAAAGGCGCTGGCACGGGGGAAGGCGCCAGCTATGAAGACCTGGCCTACGAGGCGTACGGGCCGCACGGCGTGGCGCTGCTCGTGGAGTTGAGCACCGACAACCGCAACCGCACCGCCGCTGAAATCCGCAGTCTGCTCACCAAGAACGGCGGCAGCATCGCCACGCCCGGCGCGGTCACGCGGCTCTTCCAGCGCAAGGGGCAGATGATCGTCCCGCGCGACGCGGCCGGTGAGGATCAGTTGATGGAGCTGGCGCTGGAGGCGGGCGCGGAAGATTTCAAGGCCGAGCCGGAGGGGTTCGAGATTCTCACCGACCCGGCGCATTTCGAGGCGGTCCACCGGCAGATCGAGGCCAAAGGGATCCGGTGCGCCGTGGCCGAGGTGACCTGGCTGCCGACGGTGCTGGTGCCGGTGGCGGAGTCGAAGGCGGTGCTGAGGTTGATCGACCTGCTGGAGGAGCACGATGACGTGAAGGACGTTTACAGCAACGCTGAATTTCCCGAAGCCGCATAACCCCGGTTCGTTCTTAAGCCGTCATGTCCCAGCCCAAGGAACAACTCACCGTGCGCCTGCTGCAATGGCTGGCCCGCGTCGTCTGTCGGCACCCGGGCTGGTTCCTTTATCCGCAGATCATCCTCGCGGGCTTATGTGTTTACTACACGATCAAGAATCTGGAGTTCGACACCAACCGCGACAATCTCGTGGGCGGCGACAAGAAGTATCACCAGAACTTCCTGAAATACAAAAAGGAATTCCCGCTCCAGGACGACCTGGTGGTGGTGGTGGAAAGCGAGGACAAGGAGAAGAACCGGCAGTTCGTCGAGCGGTTGGGCGCGCGGTTGGAGCTGGAGACGAACCTTTTTACCGACGTGGTTTTCAAGGGCGATTTGAAAATGCTCGGGGCCAAGGCGCTGCTCTTCGTGCCGGAAGGCGATCTGACCGAGATGCGCCTGACGCTGCGGGATTACCGTCCGTTCCTCGAACAATTCACGCAGGCCACCAACCTGCCGGCGCTGTTCAACCTGGTGAACCGCCAGTTTCTCAACGCCCAGGCCGAGCAGAACGCGCAGAACGATTCCCTGGTCAAGGCGCTGCCCGCGCTGGAGCGCATCCTCGCCCAGGCTGGTGACAGTTTGCAGCGGTGCGGCGTCCCGCCTTCCCCCGGCATCACCGCCCTCTTCGGCGGCGGCGCGGCGGCGGAAAACAAGATGTACATCACCTACGCGAACGACCACATCTATCTGGTGACGGCCCGCGCGAAGGACGAGGCCTCGAACGAGGGGGCACTCCGGACCTTGCGCTCGCTCGTGGCGCAAACCCAGTCTGAAGTCCCCGGCCTCAATGTCGGCGTGACCGGCGGGCCGATCCTGGAAATCGACGAGATGGAGCAGTCCCAGACCGACTCGATGCTGGCCACGATCATTTCCCTAGCACTGGTGGCGTTGATTTTTGTGTATGGCTACCACGAAACGGGACGCCCCCTCAAGGCCACCGTCAGCCTCCTGTTGGGACTGGCCTACACCATGGCCTTCACCACTTGGACGGTGGGCCACTTGAACATTTTGACCATCACCTTCGCGCCGATCCTCATCGGGCTGGCCATCGACTTTGGCGTTCATCTGATCACCCGCTACGAGGAGGAATTGCGCCACGGCCGCAGCCCGCTGGAGTCTCTGCAAAAAGCGATGGTTTACACCGGGCAGGGAATTTTCACCGGCGCGCTGACCACGGCGGGCGCGTTTCTGGCGATGGGCGCGACCAATTTCAAGGGCATTCAGGAAATGGGCGTGATCTGCGGCAGCGGGCTGATCATCTGCCTGGTGCCGATGATGACCTTTCTCCCCGTGATGCTCTTGCGCGGCCGGCAAAACATCATCGACCACAAGCTGGGCGCCGCCCTCGATCGCCGTGAGTGGATCGAGAACCTCTGGCTGACCCGGCCGCGAACCACCATCATTACGACCATCGGGCTGTGCCTCGCGTGCCTGATTCCGGCGAGCCACGTTTATTTCGATTACAACCTGCTCAACATGCAGAGCGATGGCCTGCCCTCGGTGATCACGGAAAAAAAACTCATCAGCTCCGCCAAGAAGTCCGTCCTCTACGGCGCGATCATGGCCGATTCCCTGGCCGAAGCCGTCGCCGTGTCCGCCCAGTTGACGAACCTTTCCTCCGTCGCCTCGGTGGATCTGGCCGGCATCGAGCAGATGGCCCAGTACCTGACCGAGGACCAGACCCGCAAGCTCCAGATCGTCGGCGAGATCAAACGCGACATTTCACAAATCCACTTCGCGCCTGCTGACCGCGGCCCCATCGATCTCCGCGACTTCACCCAGACCCTGTGGTCACTCAACGGCTATCTCAGCCTGGCGATGGCCCAGGTCAAAACCGCCGACCCCGCCATCTACCAGCAGCTCCGCTCCCTCAGCCAGACGATCACCGACCTGCGCCGGCAAATGCTCATGGCCGACCCTGCCGTCGTGACCCGGCAACTGGCCGTCTTCCAGCAGGCCCTGTTCGACGACGTGCGCGTGACCTTCGAGACCATTCAAACCCAGGACAACCGCGCCCGCCTCACCACCGATGATCTGCCCCCGGCCCTGCGCAAACGCTTCCTCGGTGTCACCGGAAAATATCTCGTGCAGGTTTATCCGAAGAAAGACTGCTGGCAGCGCGACCATCAAAAGGAGTTCGTCGAGCAGTTGCGCTCGGTGGAGGACAAGGTGACGGGGACGCCGGTGCAGTTGCTCGAATACACCACCCTGCTCAAGAGCAGCTATCAGGAGGCGGCCGGCTACTCGCTGATCGCGATCGTCATTCTGGTCCTCATCCATTTCCGGAGCGTGGCGTGCGTGATTTTTTCGCTGCTGCCCGTCGGGATCGGGGCCTTGTGGATGGTCGGCTTCATGGGTCTGTTCAACATTCCTTTCAATCCCGCCAACATCATGACCCTGCCGCTCATCATCGGCGTGGGCGTCACCAACGGCATTCACATCCTCAACCGTTTCGCCGAGGAACGGCACCCCGGCATCCTCGCCAAAAGCACGGGCAAGGCCGTGCTGATTTCCGGTCTGACGACCATCGCGGGTTTCGGCAGTCTGGTCCTCGCCAAGCATCGCGGCATCGAGAGCCTGGGCTATGTGATGGCCGTGGGCACGACCACTTGCATGATCGCGGGCCTGACGTTTTTGCCAGCGTTGTTGAACGTCATGATCCGGCGGGGTTGGAGCATAAAAAAACCCAGCGGTGATAACGCAACCACCACTGGGTCGGGAGGAACCGAGGTGAAAACCTCAAGTGTGAACAGAGTTTAGTTGGCACCTAATAATTGTCAATGGATTAAAATTCCCCTGCTGATTCCCCAGTCGAAACCGTTAAAGAAATCCCGCTGTTTCGGCAGATTCACCTACTTCGGTCGCTTTTGCGATTTCACCTCTCATTAATACCCGCTGCAACGGGGTGATATTGCCGCGCTGAACCTATCAACCGTTTCCACGGTTTTCCGTGTCATCCTCATCGCCGGCCCCCTGCTGACCTTGTCCATCGGTGTGCGTGCGTGGTTTCATTCCACCTCAGTGCATGGTCACGTCACACGTTCTCAGCCCGCCGCGAAAATAATTGAACTGCACGTTCGGATGATCTGCCAGCAGCGACATTGGCACCGCCGTATCGACCATCCCCTTCGCAATCATGTAGGCCGTCAACCGCTGGCCAAACGGATTGTCGTGCCGGCCCGCGTGCCAGATGGAAACTTTTTCCGCCCGCCACGTTTCTAGCGGCCCGACCGTGATGGCCTGCGTCGGCACCAGCGCGATGTTTCCGCCGCCGCTGGTCCGCGCGTTCTGCGCGATGGTCAAGGGATGCAGCTCAACGATCCGCGTGGCCAGCTTGCGAAACTCCTCCTTCGACGGCGGCGCGTCCTTGAACCGGCCCCGGCGCGGCAGCGGGTCGTTGAAAGCCCAATGCTTCACGTCGCCCTGGCCGCCCTGCATCACCGCGCAGCGCACCCCCGCGTCCCATGACTTCCGGTACGGCGCGGTGTCGGCCTTGGGAAAATGCAGATGCGCGTCCGGCATCCGCAGCTTTTTCGCGATGCGATCGAAACACAATTCACGGTCGGCCTTCTCGAAACTCAGCGGATGATCCACCGGCGCTTCCCGGTCTAGTTCCGGCAAAAACCATTCGTCCATGCCCCAGAAATGCGCGCTGTGCAGACCGAGGCCGAGAGAGTTGACCAGGCGCGCGACGAGCGGGAGCTGCTCGGTCGGGCCGATCGGGCCGCAGATGCCGACGGGATTGTCCTCGGTGCTCTGCCGCCACGCGTGGATGTATTCCAGCGCCTCAGCCAGATAAAACTCCTCCAGCGAGTCATACATCACGACCCTGAAGCCGGGGCGCGACAGCTTTTCGAGATCACGCGGCGTGAGGCGCGCGACGGCGGCGACGAGCTCGGAGTCAATGGTGGTGTAGTCCCACCAGTCGGGCGAGAGGGCGGAGAGTTTGCGTGGCATGGGAACGTGGTGCGTGCTGCGTGAAAAATTATTTGGAGCGGTGGTTGGGCTTGCTGCGGCGCTTTAGTGGGGCTGGCGTCTCGCCCGTAAAATTTTTCGTCCGAGGCCGCGACGCCATCCGCACCAACGGGCCAAGAACTTCGCGCAACGGATCACGATCCTCCGCGCTGAAGCCCAGACGCAGATGTCGCCACCAGCCCTCGGCGTGCTGAAAGCGTCCGGACATCTGGCCGACGACCCGCGAACTCTCGTCTAGCGCCTGCGTGATCGAGGCCACGCCCTGGCTGGATTCCAGCCACTCGAACT